>JAEVZU010000246.1 GCA_023392075.1 Bacillota bacterium
ATAGTTCCTGACAAATTAAATTCAATTGACCTTTGGTAAATTTTTAGCAGTTTTTTATTTCGCAATGCTTGACAAAAAAATAAGATGATGATATTGTTATAGCAATTGATAGCGTTATCAATTTGAATATTAAATTGAAATAGCGTTATATAATATGTGCAGCAGCATTTTTGTGGCACACAATAGGGTGGAAATGCCTATTTTTTTGTCATAAAATTGATAGCGTTAACAATATTTAGTCAAAAAGAAGCTATATCTTGCTGCTTTTATTCAATAAATAAGATTGCTAATGCCAGATTGCTTTTGGTTGTTTGAATGTTCTAATGATATAAGATAATGTTTTACACGGTTAAATCTATCTTGTATAATTATTGATAACGATAACAATTGGGAGGCAATGATGTATACTTTAAAAGATATTGCAAAAAAGGCAGGGGTATCTCAAATAACGGTTTCAAGAGTAGTTAATAATTATCCACATATATCTGAAAAGACAAAACAAAAAGTGATGAAGGTTATCACGGATATTGATTATACACCAAATCAAGTAGCGCGTAGTCTGGTAACGAAAAAATCAAAAACCATTGGACTTCTATTGTCCAATATTTGTAACCCATTTTATCCTTCAGTTGTTCTAGGAGCAGAGCACAGAGCTCGTGAACTGGGATATAGTATTATAATATGCAATGCTCATACATATGAGATTGCAATGCATAACTTGGATGTTCTAATTCAGAAACAGGTGGATAGCTTTATTATCACATCAGCAGAGTTTGACAGTGATAAATCTGAAAGTGATATGAAGTTTTATAAACGTATAGTTGAACTTTCAAATAATTTTGAAAAAAAAGACAAATTTTTTTGCTTTATTAATAACTGCATAGGCAATGTTGGTCGTATTTCTAAGGTATTTGGCGACAATTTGTTAGGCGGAAAAATGGCCACCGAACATTTGTGTGAACTCGGACATAAAAATATTGCCTTAATAACAGGAAGGTACGAGGCAAATAAAACAGAGGACGATACTGATTTTTGGTCATTAAGAAACGAAGGTTACAAATCTGTTCTCGAAAAATACGGTATTCCGTTTAATCCCAATAATGTTTTTGTATGGTCGGAAGATGAAGCTGAAGGTGGCTATTATTCTGCTAAGAAAATACTTGAACTAACTCCAAGGCCAACTGCAGTTTTTGCAGCAAATGACACTTACGCAATTGGTGCAATTAGTGCCTTCCATGAGGCTGGACTAAAGCTTCCGGAAGACATTTCAGTGGTAGGCCTTGATGGTATAGATGAAGGACAGATAATTTATCCGAAGCTGACAACAGTTTCGCTCCAAAGAGAAGAACTGGGAAGGATAGCAGTAGAACATCTTGTTAAAAGGATTAATCATGAGTGCAGCGCTCAGGATATCATTGTAAAACCTACTTTGAAAATCGGGCAATCTGCAGTACAGCCTATGTTACTGTAATTGCCATGATTATATTGCTTCGATGTATTTAAACAGCTAAGAGTCGTATAATACAAAACGAAGCAAGCTTTATTAAAAGCTGAGAGAAGTGTCCGGACACGTCTGATAAGCAAACCTGGAATTACTTTAACAACAAATTGGAGGTAATTGTGTATGAAAAAGTTTAAAAGACATGTTTGTACATTAATGGTTTCGATGCTGATATTCAGTACTGCAATGACAGGTTGTACCAAAACATCAGATACAACTGTAAACTCTAATAATACTGCACCTAGTAGTGATACTAATATAACAAAATCTACAGCAGAGAAAAAGGTTATTGTAGTTGATGGTGGCGGTGATCAGGTTAACTATAATTCAACCAAATCAATGGAAAAAACATCTGCGAATCCTTACCCATATAATGAACTAGAACTACTGGCAAAGGAATGGATGATTAAACATCCTGATGTAGAAATAAAGATATTGCCTGATAGCGTAAGTAAACAAAGTGATGCGTTAATTCCTCTTCTGAAGTCAACCAAGGCTCCCGATATTATATTCCAGAATCCCGGTGTGGAGAAAAATAATAATCTGGATAAAAACTGGTTTGTTCCACTTAACAGTTATCTGGATAAACCAAATAAATATGTTGATGGAAATGACAAATGGATAAATCAGTTTAATCCTGTGTGGATGTCATTTCTGAAATCAATGGATAATAATTACTATTATATACCAATTGATTCGATACCTATTGGTTTAATTTATAATAAAGAATTGTTTAAAAAAGCAGGAATCGACAAAGCTCCTGAAACATATACAGAATTCATGGAAGCCCAAAAGAAGCTTAAAGCAATAGGTGTTATTCCATATTTGCCTATTGATAAATGGTATGATATTTTCCTGCAAGGTTCATTTATGGCTAATAAAATTTCTCAATTAGATGTCCTGAGAAAAGATGGCATTATAGATACTGAAGAAATTGCACGAGGATTTGAGAAAAATTTACTTTCTCTGAATATGCCGGAATTTCAGGATTATCTCAAAGTAGTTAAAGAAAAGACTATGTACTATCCTAAAGGTTGGCAGACAGCAAACGCATATGATGAATTTGTTCAAGGTAAAATTGGTATGATTGAAGCTGTTGGCGTACATATGAGGATGATAAGAGATGACTCAAAACGTAAGTTTGATGTTGGAACAGTGGGATTCCCTCTTGTTACAACCGAACAATCAAAGTATGTAACAAGTAATGTTGTAAGAGGTAACGCTGGTTTCAGTACATGCTGGCAGATTACCAACAGCGCCGTTAAAAAAGATACTGTTGATCTCTGTGTTGATTTTCTTCAATATTTAACTACTGCTGAGAACAACTCCAGGCTTGTAAACGAATTATGTGCTACAGCCCCTTCAGTCATTGGAGCCGAGCCTGACGAACTTTTCAAACCTATGACAACTATGTCCGAAGAAGACATGAAAAAAGGTTATCTGGACTGGCATGCATGCTCTTTGTTCGATTCATTCGATGGTCAGACATATGACGCCTACAAAAAAAACCTGTATCCCTCCTATATACTTGGTAAACTATCAGCAGAGCAGCTTGCAACTCAAGGTGACAGTGTTCTTAAAAAAGCGATAGAAAGTGTTAAGAAAACTGCAAATTGGGATACTTCAAAGTGGTAAAGCTAGTGAACAAGTAATGCAGCAGGATAGAATGGGGAGAATTCCCCATTCTATCCTAACAATAACTTTGAAATAAAGAGTTTATTGGAGGTTAATTTAATGATTTATGAAATATATAAGAAAAGGCATATATACCTCTTTCTTCTTCCGGCATTGGCTATTTTAATAATATTTGGTTATTACCCAGCAGTACAGGCATTCGCCTTAAGTTTCCAAAATGACAACGGGATTTTTGTGGGATTTGAAAATTTTATAGAAATCGCTCAGGATAAAGTCTTAATTAATTCTGTATGGAATATGCTGGTTTTACTTGCCGTTTCGTTGGTAACTTCAAATATACCCTCGCTTTTAATGGCTGAATTGCTGTGTAGCTTGAGAAATAGAAAGGCTAGTGATATATATCGCTACTTTTTTATTATTCCAATGCTTATACCGTGGATTGTAATAATACTTGTATGGACTAATTTGATTCTTGAACCAAATGTAGGTTTGATGAATGCCATCTTAGGACTATTAGGATTGGAACCATTAGGCTGGATGGGAGAAATTAATACTGCGCTTGCCTCATTGATGCTTATAGGATTCCCTTGGATTGCGGGTACTAACTTGCTTATCTATATTGCCGGCATTCAGGGTATATCTCAAGGTATTATAGAAGCATCTGTGATGGATGGGGCAAACTTTATTACAAGATTTATTAGGATTGATATTCCATTGGTATTAGGACAGATTAAGCTGCTCTTTATTCTTGGAATTATTGGCGGGATTCAGGCTTTTCAGCTTCAATTGATGACTACAAATGGTGATCCCGCTTATGCTACGATGGTACCTGGACTTTGGATGTATCAGCAGGCATTTTCATATAGCAGATTTGGATACTCTTCAGCAATTGGTTTTATCTTGTTTATAGTTATATTCTTATTAAGTACAATCAGCAATAAATATATTGAATCGGAAAACTAAAGGAGGTGTAAACCAAATGAAAACAAAGTCGAATAAGATTGTTATTTTTGAAGTATTTAAGCATATTATAATACTTTTATTTCTGATATTAACTTCTTACCCATTTATTATATTGATTTTTAAAAGCTTTAAAACACCCGAACAGAATATTTATCATCCGTTTACACTTTCATTTCCATTAGAGATTGAAAACTATAAATTGGCATGGGCATATGTTGGGCATTATATAATGAATACTGTCACCATAACAGCAGTTGGAACGATACTTATAATCATTTTTGCAGCTTTGGCTGCTTATGTATTTGCATGCTATGATTTTCCCGGGAAGTCGCTTATATACTGGCTTGTGCTTTCGCTAATGATGGTGCCTGGAATTTTGACACTTGTCCCGTTATTTCAGACAGTGGACAAGATGAGTCTTCTGAATACCAAATGGGCAGTGATTTTGCCGGGCATAAGGTCTCAGCTTCCTTTTGGAGTTTTTCTGCTGACGAGTTTTTTCAAGGGTATACCTGGCGAATTATTTGAAGCTTCGCGAATTGACGGTGCCGGTATGAGAGCGGTATTTTTTAAAATCGCATTGCCGTTGTCAAAACCGATTCTCACCACTCTTGGGATACTTTCAGTTCTGTTTTTCTGGAATGATGTTATCTGGCCATGTATTGCATTGCAAACGGAAAATCAATATACCATAGCAATTGGAATGAGGCCTTTTACCACAAGTTATATGAGTACCACGAGAAATTATGGTCCAGTAATGGCAGGATACTGTATCGTAAGTATACCATTATTAATTGCTTTTTTCTTTGCTTCAAAACAGTTTATTGCCGGTATAACAAGCGGTGCTGTAAAAATGTAATTCGAGAGGAATATTTTTTTATATGAACGTAGATAATGAGAAGTACACATTTAAAATAAAAACAGTAAAAGAAGAATGCGCTTATATGGAAGATGGAAAGTGGCCCTGCAAGTGGATTTCCTGTAATAATGCAGGCCAACCGCCATTTGTTGTTGCATATCGGAGAATATTTACAGTAGATCATGACTTATCAGTAACTGCACATGTAAGCGCAGATGAAAGGTATGATTTATTTATTGATGGTGTTAAGATCGGCAGAGGAAGTGAATATGGAGATCAAAACAATTGGTTTTATGAAACATATGGACTTAAGTTTACAAAGGGTAGGCACACTATCGTTGCCAGAACATGGTCGTTTGGCGGAATGAAGCCGGATGCACAGGTTAGTGTAAATCACGGTTTTATATTTTGTCCTGATGAGGAAGAAAATATTGCTCTTCTTGGAACAGGTATTTCTAATTGGGAAGCAAAAAAAATTGACGGATTCGAATTTGTTTGCGATGGTAGAAATAGCTCGGTAGGGCCCAGGCTGATTATTGATGGAACTAAATTACCATGGAATTATGAAAATGGAGAAGGCAGTGGTTGGGAAAAAGCAACTATAGGATATTGGGGTATAGAGGCCGAGCTTTATTACCACATAAAAGAGAATTTACATCTTTTAAAGCCCTCGATCCTCCCAGCCATGAAAATAGAGGAGATTGGGGCAAAAAAAGTTGTATTCGTAGAAAAACACGAACTTTATAATGGAACAACTGATAAAGCTATAAACTATGAAAATAACATTGTGGAAGAGTGTATTCTATGGCAGCAGTTTCTATGTGGAAAACCCATTATAATACCGCCTTATACAGCAAGAAGAGCCATCATTGATCTGGAAGAGTATTATTGCATTTACCCAGAACTGGTTGTTTCGAAAGGTAAAGGCAGTGCGATTAGTATAAGCTACTCTGAATCACTTTATGATGATACTGGATATCAGAATAAGTCATGCAGAGATGAAATAAATGGAAAATATATGATGGGATACAGTGATGTTTTCAAACCTGGTGGTGGTAGACTATGCAATTTTTCTACATTGTGGTGGAGGTGTGGAAGATTTGTTCAGATCGATGTTTGTACAGGAGAAGAAGCGTTGACAATTGATAGTTTGAAGTTCATAGAAACTAGATATCCTATGGAAGCAGAAAGTTCATTCCAGTGTAATGATGTGAGACTAAATGAAATAATCCCAATACTATTCAGATCCATCCAAATGTGTTCGCATGAAACATATATGGATTGTCCATATTATGAGCAGTTAATGTATGTTGGTGATACCCGGCTGCAAATGCTCGTTACATTTTTGTGGTCAAAGGATTCCAGGCTCCCGAAAAAAGCTATAAAAATGTTTCATGAATCAAGCCTTAACCATATGCGTTTAGTTAATTGTGCCTATCCTTCCAATAATCAAAAAGTTATTCCATCGTTTTGCCTGTGCTGGATTAATATGATTTATGATTATGCCATTTGGAGAGATGATTATGAATTAATTAACTCAATGATGCCTGAAGCACGTAATACCATAGAGAGGTTTTTAGCAAATATCAATTCCGATGGGCTTGTTAAAACACCAAAGGGCTGGAATTTTTATGATTGGGCCAACGATAGCGATAATATACGTTATACGGATGATTTAAACTGGAGTTATGGTGAGCCAAGAGAAAGAGGTTATGGTGTTAACAGTATTTTCAATCTCCATATTATACTTATATTAACTATATTGTCAAAGCTCGAAGTATACGTTCGGGAACCAGAGCTCTCAACAAGATGGGAACGGCTTGCTAAAGGATTGTACTCAGCAGTTGTTAATTATTTTTGGGATGATGAGAAAAGTATGTTTTCAGATGATATTGATCATGTGTACTACTCTGAACATGCTCAAGCACTGGCTTTATTGTCAGGTTTTGCAGAAGGAAGAAAAGAATCAGGTGCTGTTAATGCATTGATATCTAAAAATGATATTACACGGGCGAGTATATATTTCAACCACTATGTTTTTGAGGCTTTGGTTAAGACACAGCATATTGAGGCAGTATTTTCACGGCTTGAGCCATGGTTTACCTTAAAGGATATGGGTTATAGAACAACGCCTGAAGTATTCTCACCTACTACCAGATCGGATTGCCATGGATGGGGATCCCATCCGATATATCATTATCTTGCATCAATACTTGGAATACGTCCTGGAACTTTTGCCTTTAAAAATGTTGAAATAAGACCCCAGCTGGGTCCGCTTTATGAAGTGCAAGGTAAAGTAGTACATAAGAGTGGAAATATATCTGTTAAGTATTCAAAAAAAGAAAATTTCTTAAAGGCCATTATTACATTGCCTGATGGTCTTTATGGAAAATTACATTATAATGGTAAAATATTAAACCTTTCTCCAGGTTTAAATGAATATGAATTATATTGACCAAAACCCACATTTTCAGTCACAAAGAATGAACAAAGGCTTTTAGGACAAATGGTAGTGTCCCGAATTTTATGTAAACTCAGGAATTATACTCATAAAAAAATCTCCTCCTTGGCATTTGTTTATATTTTTGCCAAGAAGGAGCTGTTTCCTTATTTTGAAACCATTAAAAATTTTTGCACACAGCCCGGATTAGTTCAGACTGTCTGCTTTTCAACCACAAATTATTTTTTACTTTCTAACCAACAAACTTAATTATTTACCATCTGCTATTTTGACAATAAATTGTACAAAATCTGTGCCATTTGTGCTCTGTTTGTGGTAGCTTCCGGTGCAAGCCTGTTATCGCTGCCACCCATTATTCCTGCCTCAACAAACACCTTCATGGCATCCTTTGCCCATGGTGCAATATTTCCTGCGTCAGAGAAGTTTGCTAATGCTTTTCCTTCATTTCCCGCAGGTTGTTCACCCATCAGCTTTAACGCATTGTACAATAATGCGACCATTTCCTGTCTTGTTATTTCTTTGTTCGGAGCGTACTTATTGTCTCCTACACCTTCTGTAATACCAAGTCTCTTTGCTGCTGCTAGGTAACCTGTATAATAGGTATTTCCTGCATCAACGAAGTTATCTTTTGAATTTTCATCAGGTTTCTGCCCGTATGCATTCATTAACATAACCAGGAACTGTCCGCGTGTCAGCTTATCATCAGGGCTGAATTTATTATCACCTGCTCCTGTGGTAATACCTCTTGCTGCCAGGTAGGTAACGGCATCACCGTACCAGGCATTTGCTGCAACATCCTTAAACGTTACCTTGTTATAACCTAAGACATATTGAGAGCTGTGGTCGGTACTAAAGGTAATCTTTTGGGTTTTAATATCATACGCACAATTACTGACTATTTCTGCTTTACCTTCCGAATTGATGTTGAAGATAACAATAGCATTTTTATCTTCACCCAGCTTTAGTGTGTACGGTATTTCTATTTGTATGTTACCACCAAATTCTGATATAGTTCTGTTATCAATTTTTACACTTAAATCATATACCGGTACATCTCCAACGGTTTGCTTCACTTTTTCTGATAGTGTAGCTGCATCCACTTTGCTGACTGTAATTTTCACATCAGTTCCAGTTTCCTTTGAAATGCCGGAGAGTGCCTTCTGATCTAATGTAATCTCTGCAATCGGTGTTGATATAATCAGTTCATCAATCTTGTTATCATTGATTGTGTTTATAGCTGCAACAGGTATGCTTGTCTCAACCGATTTTGCATCGCTTTTTGCGTTTACTTTTA
>JAEVZU010000260.1 GCA_023392075.1 Bacillota bacterium
AGGATGTTGACAGAGTAAAATCTGCAACATCCTCTTTTGCTTACAAAATTAACGCGTTGTAATAGTTACTTTAACGCGTTGTGCTAATTAATTTAATTTATACTTTACCTGGGTAATATTTTTATATAAGCTGGTAACTTTTGTACTAACTTTCTGAATACGTTTTTATTACAAATATTTGTAATTTGTCATATTTTTAATATTTTATGGAATTTATTTTAAATATTGATAAAATATAGATGGTGCACAAATAAAATAAACAGAGGAGGTGCTGCCGGATTGTCATTTTTTAATTCGTTGTTCAGAAGTGAAAATACCATTGAAAATAAAGTAGATAAGATACAAAAGGGCGATGAAATATTAAGAGAAATATTAATTCAGGAGTATGTACCGTTTATTGTTAAAACTGTTTCACAGAAGCTGGGAAGGTATGTTAGTATAGAGAATAACGAAGAATTCAGTGTAGGATTGTCTGCTTTTAATGAGGCTATAAACAGCTTTGATATAAAAAAGGGAGATAAATTTCTGATATACTGCAAAAAGGTTATTAACAGCAGGCTTATTGATTACTATCGAAGTAATAAAAAGAACAGGGATATTAAAGTTTATCCATTTACATATTTTGAAGATGAAAAGTTTAATGCGTTAGAGAAGAGATATATGATGGATAATGCAGGCGAACTGGAGAAAATTGAAACAGCCGACGAGATATCTTATTTTAAATTGTGTCTGAGAGAATATGGCATAAATTTTGATGATCTGGTTTTATATTCTCCCAAGCACAAGGATTCTATCAGACAGTGCGTTAAAATTGCAAGAATGATAACGAATGACGATAGATTATATGATATGATGACTAAAAGGAAAGCCATACCATTAAATGAATTAATGAAAATAACTGATGTACATCGCAGAACGGTTGAGAGGAACAGAAAATTCATCATAACGACGTGTCTTATTATAAAGAGTGACCTCGATGTTTTGAAAGCCTATGTGGTGAGTGCAGAGGAGGGAGGGACGCTCAATGCATAAATACGGTACTGTACTGGAATTGAAAAAAAATAGTGCGATAATTATATCTGATGGGTTCAGGTACTTATACGTAAAAAAGCGTCCCGGAATGTATTTAGGACAGAAGATAATGTTTTTTGATGAGGATATTATCAATCCCAGGTCTGACATTGTGAAGTATTCTGCTATAGCAGCATGTTTTGTGTTAATTGTCCTTACAATATTTTTGTCCCGGATAAAACCTTTTGATACCGACAGAACTTTTGCATATGTCTATTTGGATATTAACCCAAGTGTGCAAATTACCATTGACGAAAATAATACCGTATTGGATACAAGTGCGGTTAATAGTGATGCAGATGTACTTTTAGAGAGTTTGGATACAAAAGGAATGAATTTGAAAGACGCCTTGAAAGTTATATATGAGAAATCAGAGAAGTGTGGATTTTTTAAGGATGACACAGACAACTATGTACTTATTTCAGGTTCCATAAACCCGGAAAGCAGGTTTTACAAAAAAAATGAAAATTATGAAGATACAGAATTTCAGAAATTCCTCAGTAGCCTGAAAGGAGCATCCGGAGAGAAAGGACACAAACGTATTATTACCGAAGCTGTTAAAATTCCCCCCGAAACCAGAGCGCTGGCTTTAAAAAATCAAATGTCACCCGGAAAGTACTATTTGTACACATTGGCGGCAGAGGAGGGAATAGATTTATCAATTGATAAAGTCAGAAATAGCAGTATAAATGATATTATGGAAGCTCTTAATCATGCTCCTGAAGCATCCGATAATCCGCCTGATTCACCGGATGCACAAATACAGAAGCCGGAAGAGGATGTAATGTTCTCTGAACCGGATAATAATGTAAAGAGTGATCATCAGCCGGGCCAAAGCAAGCAAATAGAGCAAAATACGCAGCCAGAGATTGGAACCCGGGAAAAGAAGGGACAGCAGCCGGCACTCGAAACGAAACCGGATGGCGGTACCGGGTCTGAAGCTCAACAACCGGCTGTAAATTCACATGTTCTCAAAGCTCCTGCTTCTTCGGAATGGGATGTTGGAGTAATGTATTCAGCAGGAGATGTTGCAGAGTACGGGGGAGAAAAATACAAGTGTATACAGGCTCATAAATCCCAGGCCGATTGGACTCCGGAAAAAGTACCGGCCCTGTGGCAAAAGCAGAGCGGTTCTGCGGAAAAGAATTCATGGCAGCCCGGCAATGCCTACCGGGAAGGAGACCTTGTAATGTATAAGGAGATAAAATACAGGTGTCTGCAGGCACATACGGCTCTTGAGGGCTGGGAACCGCCAGTCGTGCCCGCACTTTGGGAAAAACAACAGTAAATTTTAAAAAATTTGAGATGTACCCTGACGGTGTACATCTTTTTTCTTGTCCGGGAAAAAATAAAAAATTTTTTTGACCCACACAAAAAAGGATTATTTTCACGTAATAATATATTGATTTCCTAAAAACTTACTTAATATCCATTCGACGGCATATGAGAATTGTATAAGAAAATAGAGAAAACGGTAAAAAAACAGATTTTAGGGGTTTATCACTACAAAACTATTTGTGCTGTTGCTTTATGGATAAATATTGAAAGGAGTATATTATGCGGAGGAAATTTAAACTAAAGAAATTTTTTGCAGCAGCCTTAGCTTTTGCATTACTGTTTACACAGCTAGCAACTTTAAATGTAAAAGCTGAAACCGGAAAAGGAAAGAACATTGTGGCATACTTCCCAAACTGGGGAACTTACAATGTAAACCACAGCAATTTTTCTGTTGAAAAAATACCATGGGATAAAGTCACAGTTATCAATCATGCTTTCTTTGAAGTTGATTCCGGTTTCAAGCTGGCGAGTACCGATACCTTTGCCGATTTTGACAAAATGTTCACTCACTCCGAAGGCTGGGAAGCAAATCAAATCAGAGGGCATTTTGGTGAATACAAATACTTTAAATCCAAATACCCTGATGTTAAAGTCCTGGTATCTGTCGGAGGATGGACAAGAGGTCAGAACTTTCATGCAATGGCGGCAACATCTTCGACGAGAGCTGTATTTATAAAAAGTGTTATAGAATTTCTGAAGAAATATCCATTCATCGACGGTGTAGATATTGACTGGGAATTTCCCGGAATAGACAGGAAAGCCGACCCAAACGATCAGTACGACAAGGGCTGTCCCGGAGGGCCGGAGGATAAACAGAACTTTACCGCACTGCTGAGGGAAATCAGGCAGGCATATAATAATAACGGGTTATCGGGAAAGATGCTGACTATAGCCGCCCCGGCCGGTTATGACAAGGCTGTTTACCAGGAACCTGACGTATATGCGCAGTACCTTGACTTCATAAACGTTATGACATATGACATGCATGGAGCATGGGAGACAACCACCAACCACCATTCGGGAATATATGCTAATCCTGACGATCCGTCAGGTATTTCACCGGTGGATATTAAAAATAGATATAATACCGATTCGGCTATGAAGTTGTATAGAGATATATACAAGATTCCGGCAAGTAAGCTTAATGCAGGCACTCCTTTTTATTCAAGGGGTTGGAAAGGTGTAAAAAATAACGGAGGAGCTCTTCCTGGATTATTTGCTTCAGCTGCCGGTGCACCGGTAGGAACATGGGATAACCCCCAGTCTCCTGGAGGTCAGAATCCATACTTCAAGATGAAGGAGCTTGAAAAAACTTCAGGATACATAAAATACAGGGATCCTTATGCTAAAGTACCGTATTTGTACAATGCTTCCGAAGGTGTCATGTATACATATGAAGATGAAGAATCTCTGGGTGAACGGTGCAATTATGTAATAAACAACGGATATGGCGGAATGATTATATGGGAAATCTCCGGTGACAATCCTTCGGGTTTTCCCATGACTAAATTGATAGCTGAGAAGTTTAAGGGTATTAACCAGGATGACGGTAATAATAAATTACCTGCAGCGGCAGCCTTAAGTGCGGACAGCACTGCCAACACAGGAAGCTATACTGTCACTGTCACCGTGCCTGCAAACAATACTGCAACGGCATTGACTTTATACGAAGGAAGCAATGTTGTTAAAACTCAGAACATTACCGCAAATTCATCTGCGGCGCAGGCAATCAAGTATGGCGTAAGCGGGAAAAGTGCAGGTACATATTCATACAGGGCGGATTTGTCCAATCAGTATGGAATCACACCGAGTGCAGGTCTTACAATTACGGTAAAATCCAATCAGGACGGCAATACAAACCCTTCAAACAGCTACAAAGTTATAGGCTATGTTTATGGAACTCCAAATAACGTAGATGCGACTAAGCTCACCCATGTCAACTATGCTTTTGCACAGATAGCAAATGGAAAAGTAACAGTAAGTAATCCGGGTGATCTTGCAGCTTTAGTTGCCCTTAAAGTAAAGAATCCGAATTTGAAAGTAATACTGTCGGTAGGCGGATGGGGAGGAGACGGCTTCTCCGACGCAGCACTTACCGAAGCTTCACGCAATACTTTTGCTGAAAGCTGCTTAAAGGTAATAAATGATAATAAACTGGATGGAATAGACCTGGACTGGGAGTATCCGGTTAATGGCGGATGGGGTATGATAAAATGCCGCCCTGAGGATAAAACAAACTTTACACTGATGCTTCAGGCGGTACGCAATAAAATTGGAAACGGAAAGATTTTATCCATTGCCTCAGGTGCAAGCCAGGAATATGCCAATAATACCGAACTTGCTAAAATAGCAGGAATATGTGATTTCATAAATATCATGACTTATGACTTTGGAGCATCAAGACATAATGCAAATCTTTATGAATCCTCGAATTATGGTTACAGTATAAGCTGTGATTCGGCAGTTAAAATCCATCTGGCGAACGGGGTACCTGCCGAGAAAATCAATATGGGTATGCCTTTCTACGGCCGAAAGGGAAGCGACTGGCCTACATATTCCGAACTGGTAGAAAACTATATAAATAAAAATGGGTGGACACGTCACTGGGATGAACAGGCAAAGGCATGCTATCTGCTTAATCAGGGTCAGTTCCTGACTTATGACGATGTAGAATCTATCGGTTACAAGACCGCCTACATAAAGGAAAAAGGCCTGGGCGGTGCTATGTTCTGGCAATATAATCAGGATTATAAAGGTACACTTCTCGGTAAATTGTGGTCGGATCTCGGTTCGGTGCAGGAAGAACCCGGTACGGTTCCAAATGTCCCAGAGAACCTGAAAGTAACAGTTGACGGAACAGCAATTATTAATATATCCTGGGATGCTTCAAATGGTGCAACCGGCTATGACTTAAAAGCAGATGGAGTTGAAATAAGCAATGTAACCAGCCCGTATGCCCATACCGGCCTGGCTGCAAATTCAACTCACACATATGCAATCAGGGCGAAGAATGCAAAGGGTGCCGGTCAGTGGAGTTCAATTGTGAGTGCAACTACAAAACAGGCAGGTAATGATACGCCCGGAAGCTGGGGGAGCAGCATATTCGCTCCATACGTTGACGTTATGCTCTGGCCTACCTTCAGTATTAATGACTGTTATGCAAAAACAAATCAAAAGTTCTATACTCTGGCATTTATCACAAGCAACGGAGCAGGAAATCCTGCATGGGGAGGAATAACAGGAATAGATACTGATTTCTATGCAGATGAAATTAACAATATACGAAGTAAGGGCGGCGATGTAATAGTATCCTTCGGAGGAGCAAACGGTATCGAGCTTGCACAATCAAATACTGATGCTGCTGTACTTCAATCAAAATACCAATCTGTTATTGATAAATACAAACTTACCTGGATAGATTTTGATATTGAGGGAAGCGCAGTTGCGGACAAAGCCGCTATAGATAGAAGAAATAAGGCAATAAAAGGCTTGCAGACCCGGAATCCAAACCTTAAAGTTGCGTTCTGTTTGCCTGTGCTTCCTACAGGATTAACCGATGACGGATTATACGTACTTAAGAATGCAAAGGAAAACGGAGTAAGAATAGATGTTGTGAATGTAATGGCAATGGACTACGGCGATGGACAGGCACCAAACCCTGACGGAAAAATGGGAGATTATGCTATCCAGGCTGCCAGGGCAACTTATGACCAATGCAACAATCTGGGTATTTCCGTTAAAATAGGTGTTACGCCCATGATTGGCAGGAATGACGTTCAGACAGAGGTATTCTATCAGTCCGATGCCAGAAAACTGTTGTCATTCGCACAGTCCAACAATTGGGTAAGATTACTGGCAATGTGGTCTGTGAATAGAGATAATGGCAGAGGAGGGGCATTATACCAATCCTCGAACATAACACAAAGCGACTATGAATTTACCAATATATTCAAAGCATTTATTCCAGGAAGCGAACCTGGTGACGATGACACCAATCCGCCAGCAATTCCGGCAGTACCAACCGGCTTGAGTGCAGCTGCAGCAGGAACCTCCGTTATAAATATAAACTGGAACAATTCAGCAGGTGCAACCGGCTATGACTTAAAGATAGACGGAGTTGAAATAAGCAATGCAGCAAGCCCGTATGCACATACAGACTTGATTGCCAACTCAACTCACACATATGCAATTAGAGCGAAAAATTCATCAGGAACAAGTGCCTGGAGTTCGACAGTAACTGCAGTTACAAAGCCGCAAGCAGCTGGCGGCTCTGCATGGGCAGCTAATAAGGCATATAATGCAGGGGATGTAGTCACGTACAATGGAATGGCCTATAAGTGTATTCAAGGTCATACCTCGCTGCCCGGGTGGGAGCCGTCAAATGTTCCCGCATTGTGGGCCGAAACAGATTCCGCTGCGGCAGATCCCAAGCCGCAGCCAGAACCTGAACCACAGCCCACAATGCCTTCGTGGGCTGCAAATACGGTATATAAAACAGGGGACAAAGTCACATATAACGGTAATTTATATCAATGCATACAGGCACACACGTCTTTGTCCGGATGGGAACCCTCAAATGTTCCAGCGTTGTGGTCCCAGGTATGACCAGGTATGATAAGTGAAATAAAACCGTAATATAAAAAAGTAATTTAAAATAATCCCCCAATATAAACCCCGCAGGACAGGATAAATGTAGTAATAATCTGCATTTATCCTGTCCTGCGACCTGGCATGGGAATATCTGACATAAAATAAAAGTAGAAATATGGAGGATATTAACAATATTAGTAGAATAATAAAAATATTACTTCATTTAGAAGAATAATTTTAGAATTGGAGGTAGATGAATTGAAAAAAGTTTTACTATTGTTAATAGCTTTTACCATGCTGCTGGTTCAGTTACCAATGGCAGCTACTGCAGAAACAACAGACACTAAGACGGAAAAGGTGACTTATGACGGATATGCGGACATTACTTTAACAACTGATGATAAAAAATTTGTTGTCCATTCAATTACAAAAAGTTTCAGCACAGCTCCGTTCAATAACCAGGGACAGCTTTTTGTCCAAATTGATCAAATATTGCCATGGTTGGGATATAAAGTTGATTATGACAATAAGACCGGCTTAATGACTGCAACAAACGGAACTCAAAGTTTATCACTGAAGGATAAAAGTCTGCAATACAAAGTAAACGGAAAGGCACTTAAGTTTACAAAAGCACCGAAGATAGTAGCGAACAAACTTACTGCTTCTGTCAATGATGTATTTAAGTCTCTTGGATATGAAATTTCATATAATTCCAAGACTAAAACAACAAAAATATTAAAATATACCGATCTTGGAATAGGGGAGTTTGCTTTATTTAACAAGCAGGTTAATTTACCCAACTTCTTTACCATTGACAAGAAAGGAATATACGGAGATATATTCAGTAATACTGAAATTAAGGATATATACAGTCAGGATGGTGTAATCATTTTATATGTTTACGACCAGCTGTTAAGACAAAACAAACTTGTTAAACGGGAAAATGGAAAATTTGTTGAGCTCAAGCAGAATTTTGATATTGTTGATACCTACATATTCGGCGGGTGCAGGGTTTTTTACGGGTATGATAACAAGGATAAGAAATATAAGCTTTACAGGTTTACCGGGAACAATCTGTCTCTGGTAGTCGGGGACTGTTACAGTTCGGTACAGGTAAACTTTAAGGACAGTATAATACTGAATAAATATGACAGCAACAGAAACTATACTATTGTGAAGATTGATTCCAAATGGAAAGTAACCCAGTTATACACAAATATGACCATGACCGAGTATTGCATTACCGATGACTGGCTGTACATGAAAACCCGGCCGCAGGAGGGGACAAAACAATACCTTCTGGTTTCAAACGGAGCTTCAATCATGATGGTAACCTGCACCGACAGTAATGCAAAGGAACTGTATAACATTGAATTTGATGATGTCAGAGTATGCAGCGGAAAAGTCTATGCAATTCTTCAGGATGACAAGAAGTTGAGAAAGCTTTATCAGCTCGATGTTGACAAGGCTAAAAAGGTCTCTGCCGATCCGTACAATTTAAATGTTGAAGTTATGGAATCATATAATGGAAAGCTTTATCTTTTCGGAACAGATTCCAGTAAACAGAAATTAAACCGTATAGTTGAGTATACTCCGGGAGGCAGCTATTCAACAGTTAATTACGGTAAATTATCCGGCAAGAATGTGAAGATTGCAAAAACCATGGTGATAAATAATACCATGATATTGCTGGGTAAACAGGCTGTGGGTGTGGAGGCTCCGAAAGAAGAAGTACTTTATACATTTAAAACAGGAACGTGGAACTATACACTTGACGTTAAAAGCATAGATTCCTATGTAGTAACTAAAAAGGGAGTCTATCTGAAAGTTAAAGATTTTGACAGAGCATCGGTGAAGTTTACAGCAAGAAATTCCGTATTATTTGTAAATAATTCAGGAAGCATCAGCAATGCGGCTATAGATTTTAACATTACCAATCAGTCTGTTATTGGTGATTCGCTGATTTTCGCAGGTGCCAATAATATAACAAACCGGTATGACATTAGCAGCCATGATTCAAAGTACAGGGAACTTGTCACAGGTTTTACGGTAAAGTATTGGAATCTTGTTTCAGATCAGGTATTTACAGGGGGAACACAGGATAAAATACAGACTTTATACAGCTTGACACCAAGTACCTCAAAACTTGTTAAAAAGAATTTTGAGGTAAAATCTGTTCTGGACACCAGGGTTCCGGATATCTATCTGATTTATGGCATTGAAGGTGATAAAACGTCGATATATAGCGGAAGTAAGGTGCTTTATGCATATAATATGAAGACAAATGCTTTTATATTATTAACTGCCGGAAAAGATATTGAAAAGATAATTCCGTATTAACTTCCATGAGCCGTATAGCGGCCGCAAAATGTGATGAAAACCTATATCCTTTGTCGCTATAAGGCTTATCACAAGTATTTCTGCCGGCGCAGAACACTCAACACCCTTTTTCAGGTGTCAATGTGACGGCAGAAACACTTGTGTTTAACCTGCAATTTCAGGCATGTACTTTTAATAGGACTTCCAATCTTGCAAATGTGTATTTAGTCCTATGACTATTGACTCATTTTTTTTAAGACCATTTGTTTTCATGAGTATATAATAATTCAAAATACTCTTCTAAATCATATATTTTACTAATATTTGGGAAAATAATTAGCATATTCTGTCAAAAGTTACTAATTTATGTTGATTAGTTAAAAATATTATGTTAATATTTAATTACCAACTGATACATAAAATTACATATAAAGAAAATAAATTAAAAAATATAAAAATACAACATAATTTACTATTAAATTGTGACCATGGAACCATATACAAAAGATGGTATTATATACAATAATATATATGAGGTGAAAATTATGGCAGGAATAGCACAAAAAGGTATTGAAGATATACTTCTTGAAGAAGGCCTGATAAATATGGCTCAATTGAAGGAGGCCTGGAGCCTTAATATTACATTAAACAAGCCTATTCTTGATATTTTAATTGAACATGGTGCAATAAACGAGAAACAAGCTATATCAGTGAAAGCTAAAAGTATGAATATCGAACTTGTAGATTTGGAAAATTTCGAGTTTGAAGATATGAATATACCTAAGATAATTCCGGAAACTGTGGCTAGAAAACATTGCGCCATACCTTATAAATTAGATCAGAACAATGTTTATATAGCAATGAGAGATCCTTCGGATCTGTTTGCCCTTGATGACTTGACACTTTCCACCAAGTATCAGATCAATCCGGTATTCGGCAGTGAAAAAGAGATTGAAAGGCTTATTGAAAAAGCATTTAAAAAGGAGAGCATAAAAGCAAAGCATGACAGGAATGTGAAAATAAGTCTGAGCGAAGAGGACATTGCCAATCTGGATAAAGACAAAATACGCAAGGTATTGGAAGCCCAGAATCAAAACAATTCTCCTATTTTCAAAAGCCAGTTGGGAGTCCTTTTGGTAAACAGCGGAATACTTGCCGAAGAAAAGCTTGAGGAAGCTTTGAAAATTCAGTCTGAAAGAGGCGGTAAAATAGGTGAAATACTGGTCGGTGAGAATTTTATAAAAGAGGACGTACTATATAAGTTTCTGGAAGTTCAGATGAATACCACTTATGTAGATTTAAGAGAAATTGATATCCCGGACGGGGCAATAAATTTAGTCAAGGATAGTCTGGCAAGGAGATACAATTTGATTCCCGTTGAAGCGGATGGGGATATTTTAAAAGTTGCAATGGCAGACCCTCTGGATGTATTTGCTCTGGATGACTTGAGATTGTCGACAGGTCTGGAAATTGTTGCATTGCTGGCAAAAGAAGAGCTGATAACAGAAAAGATAGTGAAGCATTATGGAAAAGCAGCTCAGCCCAAGCCGGCAGCAATAAGCTCCGAACCCATTCAAAACACTGCACCCGATAGCAACAGCTTCATTTTCAATGGCGACCTGGATGAGGAAATGAAGAAAATAAATGAAGAAATTGCTGTTGAGATTCAATCTGTTCAGCAGGATGAGGATCTGAATGATTTAAGCGATGTTTCAAACGCTCCCATAGTCAAAATGGTTAATATAATCTTTCAAAAGGCTGTTACTCAGAGAGCCAGTGATATACATATTGAGCCTTATGAAGACTGCATAGTTGTCCGTTACAGGGTTGACGGACAGTTATTGGAAATGATGCGGCATGATAAAAAAATATTGTCTTCTATGGTGGCAAGAATAAAAATAATAAGTGCGTTGAATATAGCCGAAAAGAGGATACCACAGGATGGAAGAATAACTGTAACCATCAATAAAAAGAACTATGACATGCGTGTATCGATTCTTCCTACCGTGCATGGCGAAAAGGTTGTTATCAGAATTGCAGACAAGGAAGCATTCAATGTTTCAAAAAAAGACCTGGGACTCTTTGAAGACGATTTGGAGAAATTTAACGATATCATGGACAACCCTCACGGGATTGTACTGGTTACCGGTCCTACAGGAAGCGGTAAATCCACAACCCTGTACACTGCACTCAGAGAGTTAAGCAAGCCGAATGTAAACATTCTTACAGTCGAAGATCCTGTTGAGTCTACCATCAGAGGAATAAACCAGGTGCAGGTAAATTCAAAGGCCGGACTTTCCTTTAGTTCGGCATTGAGGGCATTCCTGAGACAGGATCCGGACATAATCATGGTAGGAGAAATCCGCGATGGTGAAACTGCTGAAATTGCAACCAGAGCTGCTATTACAGGACATCTTGTTTTAAGTACCCTGCATACAAATGATGCGGCAAGTTCAATTACAAGAATAATAGATATGGGTATAGAGCCGTTTATCATTTCGTCTTCCGTTGTCGGAGTTATTGCTCAAAGACTTGTGAGGCGCTTATGCCCCGAATGCAAATCCGAACACACTCTTGATGAAAATGAAAAGCTCTTGATGAAACTGGATTCCGAGGAGGAGGTAAAAATCTATGAGCCTAAGGGCTGCACTGCTTGCAATGATTCAGGTTATAGAGGACGAATAGCGATTTATGAGATCATGAAAATTACCAGAAAGCACAGGGAGATGATAGCTAAAAATGTAACCTCCGACGAATTGAAAGAGCTTTCCATAAGCCTGGGGATGCATACTTTGAGAGACAGCTGTATAAGGCTGGTTAAGGAAGGCACAACCTCCATGGATGAAATGTTACGGGTTACTTACAGCAAGGATTAATATATTAATTGATAAATTTTTGTTAAGGTGATGTTTATGGATCTGAATGAGATATTAAATGAATGTTTTATAAGGAAAGCATCCGATGTACATATAACAACCGGAATACCGGTTGTATACAGGATTAACGGAGAACTGCTCTACAGAGACAATCGTAATCTTACCGCTGACGATTGTGAAGATCTTGCAAGGCAGTGTGTAGGAGATAAGGCATACAATGTTTTTGCCAGTCACGGTGAAATGGATACCTCCTATGCGTTGTCCAGTACGGGAAGATTCAGGGTAAACCTGTTTAAGCAGCGTGGTTCGGTGGCTATTGCCCTGCGTAGTATCGCATTTGAAATTCCCAGGATAGAGATGCTCGGACTTCCCCCTATAGTATACCAGTTTGCTGCAAAGCATAGAGGGCTGGTACTGGTAACCGGCCCCACAGGAAGCGGTAAATCCACTTCTCTGGCAGCTATGATAGATTATATAAATACAAACAGAAAGTGCCATATCCTCACAATTGAGGACCCTATCGAATACATGCACAGGCACAAAAAAAGTGTTGTCAACCAGAGAGAGATAGGCAACGATACGGTTTCATATTCAAAAGCACTGAGAGCAGCGTTAAGAGAGGATCCTGATGTAATACTTATCGGAGAAATGCGTGACCTGGAGACGATTTCCATAGCACTGACTGCAGCTGAAACAGGCCATCTGGTATTTTCCACTCTGCATACCATAGGTGCGGCAAAAACCATCGACAGAATTGTTGACGTATTCCCGCCCCATCAGCAGCCTCAGGTAAGGAATCAGCTGTCAACGGTTTTACAGGGAATAATATCACAGCAGCTGATTATTAACAGTGACGGTCACGGGCGCTGCGTTGCAACGGAAGTTATGACATTAACTTCGGCAACATCAAATTTGATCAGGGAAGCCAAAACACCTCAGATAAACAGCTGTATATATAACGGTGCACAGCATGGGATGCATTCAATGGACACCAGTCTGGCAAATCTATACAGAAGCGGGAAGATAAGTTATGAATCTGCGTGTCAATGTGCCATTGATGCAGACAACTTAAAAAAGATATTAATAGTTTAAAAATAGCTTATTTTATTTGATAAATTCGTTAGGGGGGATTGCAGTGGCATTTTCGTTTTTTAATAATTACTTTTTAACAATCGACATAGGATTCAAATTAATTAAAGTTTTACAGGTACGTAAGAAGGAAGATGATGCTATTGAAGTTGTCAACTTCGGCATCGGAAACACTCCCAAGGATTGCATCAAAAATGGTGCAATAAGGAACAAGGCCCGTGTTATAGAAGAAATAAAAAGGTTGATGCGGGAAAACAACATTACTGCCAAGGAGGCAAAAATAGTTATGTCGGGAACAAATATCATTACAAGAATAATAATGATTGACGATGTACCCGAAAATGAAGTCGAGAAAAGAGTAATGACTGAAATCGAAAGTTTTATGCCCATAAACATGAAAGAGCACAGAGTGGATTTCAAAATACTTGATTATTTTTATGAGGGTGGTATAAAAAAACACAGAATATTTGTTACGGCTGTTAAGCAAAGCATTATCAACAGCTATGTTGAAATATTGAACAGCCTCAATCTTAAGCCTGTCGCCGTAGATACTCCTGCCAACAGTATTGCAAAGCTGTTCAATAACGAAATATGGCTGAAGAAAACCGACGACAGAATAAGTGTTCAGCGCAATCAAAGATTTGACACGGGTACCGTAGCAGTGCTGGATTTTGGTTCCGAAACCACAATAGTTAATATTTTGAGAAACAAGGTCATTGAATTCAACAGAGTAATTCTCATAGGCAGCAGCAATATTGACAAGGAAATTTTCGATAAGATTATAATTGATAAATTGAAGGCAGATTTTGCCGAGATGTATAAAAAGAAATACGGTATTATACTGAACCGCGATTATAATAACGATTTGGAGTGGAATTGCAGTGAAATCACAAAGGGTGTTGTAAATGAAATAATCAAAAATATCAATACTTGTTTTGA
The DNA here is from genome assembly GCA_023392075.1 of Bacillota bacterium. Taxonomy (GTDB): domain Bacteria; phylum Bacillota; class Clostridia; order Acetivibrionales; family DSM-1351; genus Ruminiclostridium. The sequence goes on from JAEVZU010000260.1 coordinate 14,223, forward strand.
CTTTTACACAACCAGATGCGGAGGTGACAAGGTAACCAAAATACTTATTACCGGAGGAGGATCGCAGCTTATACATCTCAATGAGTATCTGGAGAGTATCTTCAAGGTGCCCTGCTACCTGATAAACTCCGTTGATATTCCAGGTGTGGAGTTTGCTGTGAACCTGGATGTTAACAGGATAAACTATCTGACAAATGCACTTGGCATAGCGTTATAAACGAAGTCTGAATCCGGTCCTGCATAATAGAACTAATTCTGTCAAAGGAGGAAGATATGCCTACATATGAATTTAAGGCAAAAAATTCGGAAAGCAAAATCATTGAAGGAAGAAGCAAATTCAAAAACAAGGAAAGCCTGACCGAGCAGTTGGAGCTTAAAGGGTACACCCTGGTAGAAGCCAAGGAACTGAATGCAATTACAGACATATCGCAGATATCGATTTTTAAGGCCAAGGTAAAGGTAAAGGATCTGGCCGTATTTTGCAGGCAGTTTGCCATAATACTTGAAGCCGGTGTTCCCATAGCGACGGCACTGGATGTGTTAAGGGAGCAAACCGCAAACCCTACCTTAAAGGAATGTATCTCTGATATATATGAGGATATACAAAAAGGAACAGCCCTGTCGGTATCCATGAAAAAACATGATGACCTTTTCCCGGAAGTACTGATTTACATGGTTGAGGCCGGTGAACTCAGCGGTATGCTGGATAAAACCTTTTCCAGGATGGCCGAGCATTTTGAGAAGGAAAACAGACTGCACCAGAAGATAAAAAGCGCCATGACCTATCCTGTTATAGTACTTCTGGTTGCCGTAGGAGTAATATTTGTATTGATGGTAAAGGTGGTTCCGTCATTTTCCGGTATCCTGGGAGGGTTTGGAGTGGAGCTTCCTATATTTACAAAAGTACTAATCAGTATAAGTGAATTTTTTCAAACCTTTTGGTGGGTGATTCTGGCAGTAATAATAGCAATGGTTGTCGGTTTTGCCCGGTTCAAAAAAACAACTCCCGGGCGGCACTTTTTCGGCGGCCTTGCCATAAAACTGCCGGTTATGAAGCAGGTTACAAAGAATGTCATAACCGCCCGCTTTTCCAGGACAATGGGCACGCTGATGGCATCGGGAGTGCTTATAATCCAGGCACTGGAGGTTGTCCAGAAGCTGCTTGGAAATATCATTATAGAAGAGAAAATCGATTCGGTCATAAATGATATCAAGCAGGGTAAGGGTTTATCCCAGCCCCTGACCGCAATGAAATATTTTCCGCCCATGATGGTTTCCATGATCCGTATAGGCGAAGAATCAGGAAATCTGGACTATTCCCTTGACAAATCCGCCGACTTTTACGATGAAGAGGTTGAAACCTCGGTCCAGCAGCTCACATCTCTAATTGAACCAATCATTGTAATATTTCTCGCAGTAATCGTTGCATTCGTTATTTTAAGCATCCTATATCCCATGATGAGTATCTATCAGACAATGTCGGCTTAATGCCACCTCTTATATTTTTCTGCTAATGTTCAACTCAAAATTGTATAGAATGCGTTTAGTTAATGCTAACCGCTTTTTATAATACCAAAAAACAAGCAATAGAAAGGAGTTTAACATTATGAACAGCGTTGTATTATCAACATCACAGGAAATTAAAGGGGGTGAAAAATTGAAAAAGCTGAAAAACAATAAAGGTTTCTCACTGGTGGAGCTGCTGATAGTTATAGCCATAATGGGCGTTCTGGCGGTTATAGCTTTCAATATGTTCGGAGGAGTCCTCACCAGCAGTAAGAAAAAGGCCGACGACC
>JAEVZU010000267.1 GCA_023392075.1 Bacillota bacterium
AGGTATAACCTGACGCGTTTGTGTCAGTTGATTATCTCAATTTTGTAAGTGAAAATTGTTTTTGATTATACAGGTACTTCCGTACTAACTTCATAAAATAGGGACGCTCCCAAAACAATTGTGATAATATGAAGTTGTACTCACGTACCTGTATAATCAGTACACAACGTTTAACTGTAAAATTGAAAGTAAACCAACCATCACAACGAGTTAAGTTATTTGATAACATAAACAGGGCTCTGTCCACATATATAATAAGAAGGCATGTTCAAAGATCAGTATTCCGGGCAATTCACCAGGGCAATGAAATTAACCCGGTCAGGTATGGTTGATTTTTACACATTTAGGGGACATGGAGGGAAAATGCTTAATTATATATGGATGGGTTTGCTGCTCATAGGTTTCGCTGTAGGCATAATAAACGGAAGGATAGACCAGGTTACAAAGGCGGCCATGGATTCGGCGCAATCGGCTGTAACGGTATGTATCGGACTATTGGGAGTAATGTGTCTTTGGACAGGTTTGATGAAAGTCGCCGAAAAAAGCGGACTGGTTACAAGTATCAGCAAATTGGTAAGACCTGTGATGACCTTTTTATACCCCGGTATACCGAAGGATCATCCTGCCCTGGGGGCCATCGTAATGAATCTGGTTGCCAACTTCCTGGGTTTGGGAAATGCGGCAACCCCGCTTGGAATCAAGGCCATGAATGAGCTGCAGTCCTTGAACCAGGACAAAAAAACCGCCACTGACTCAATGTGCATGTTTCTGGTCATGAACACTGCGGCAATACAGCTTGTGCCGGCAACCATAATTGCTTTGCGGACTTCCGAGGGATCAAAGAAGCCTGCCGAAATAATCGTCTGCATATGGATAGCCTCGGTATGCGCCACAATAATGGGAATCATAGCTGCCAAGCTTTTGTCAAAGGTCTGGAATGAAGACCATACGGATTCCGGCAGTGTCAGGAGAGATACAACGCGCAGGCGGCAGGCGGGAAGGTAAGTCATGGGGATAATAAGGCAAATATCCGATTATGCAATACCGGCTATCTTCATTATAATAATATTCGCAGCAATACTGAGAAAAGTTAAAGCCTACGATTTATTTATTGAAGGAGCAAAGGACGGCATTGAAACCGTTATTAAAATAATGCCGTCACTTGTGGGACTGCTGGTGGCGGTAGGAGTATTCAAGGCCTCAGGAGCCCTCGACCTGCTGATCATTTTACTGCGTCCGCTGATAGACCTGTTGGGGATGCCTCCTGAAGTGGCTCCGCTGGCACTGCTGCGTCCCATTTCGGGAAGTGCCTCGTTTGCATTTGTAACTGAAATAATAAAAGCTTTTGGACCGGATACCTATGAGGGGCGTGTTGCCGCCACCATGATGGGGTCTACCGAGACTATCTTCTATACACTTGCCGTATATTATGGTTCGGTAGGTATAAAAAACATAAGATATACACTGATAGCCGCCATAATGGCTGATATTATCAGCGTAATAGCATCACTCTGGGCCTGCCGTTTTATTTTCGGATAGATAGTTCCTAAAAATACTTTTTTGCTCTGAGAAGGTTGACGGCGGATGAATAAAAAAACATTCCCCGGCCTCCGGCCTTCAGCAGTGCCTTGCTGGTAATGGCATTCATGCCTTCATTTGCTTTGGGATGGGTAATGTATATACTTAACAGCAATTTGACAATAGAACGGATAAGCTTTGAATTGGATGCTTTCAGTCCCGAAGCTTTTTTCATAAAGAAAATAATTCTATTCTCATACTCTTTGAGATTTTCATAATAAAAATCGTAATTTATATTTCCTGAGGATAAGTCGTCATTATAATTAATGTAGCCCTCCAATATTTTTTGGATGCAGCATATCCAGGGAAAAAAAGAAGAGTTCAAAGTTTCGGCTTTCTGTTCGGTCAGATCCGGATCTGTTGCGAGAGACAGTAAAAGCTGTATGCTTAAAGTTGAATCAATTGCCATACAGAATTCCCAGTTGGATAGTTCGGGATATTTTTGACCGTGGGCAGAGCTCCAATTGGTAAGGTTCACTTCTTTCGCATTGTCATCCGAGGAGAACTTTGTAATCTGCAAATCAATGAAAAGTGTCAGAAAGGCTGCAAGTTGATCACGGATTACATCGTAGGACGGCAGTACATGCATTTTCTGACGGCACTTTTCTACAAGTATGGTGAGATAGCCGTCGTCATCCTTTGAAGGAAAAAATGTAAAGTATTGTTCATATGAGTCGCTTCTAAGATTTAAAGCATCTTTCAAGGAGGAAAAAATCAGTCTTAAGAAGGGTTCGGTATTTGTAGAAGAATGTATGCATATGGTGTTCAGATATTGAATGATGGCCTGGAAAGAAATAATGGCATCGGCAGCCATTGGTATATCAACATTCGGGGACAACATGCATATGGAGGAAACTGCCGAATCAAATCTGTTTTTCTCAAGGGCTTCGCGTGCATTTGACTTAATGGAAAGCTTGCGGATACGATTGGTATAACCCTGGTTTTCTTTAACTCTCTTTTCGACAATGGGATATATGTAACTTTTGTATTTATTTGAATATTTCAAGCATCTTATAAAACTTATCATTCGGAATATTCTCCTTGAAAAATTGAAAACAAATATGTATAGTAGTAATGAGTACTAACTATAAAATTATACCATGTTAGGGAACAATTAAATAACATAATACAATATTTTAGCAATTATCTATTTTTGCATATACAATTATTGTTGACAAATGAGGAGGAAACATGTCTAAAAAAACCTATTATATTTCAACGCCAATATACTATCCAAGCGGAAAGCTGCATATAGGACATTCATATACGACGGTTGCTGCCGATGCTGTTTCAAGATACAAGAGGCTAAAGGGTTATGATGTAATGTTTTTGACAGGAACCGACGAACACGGGCAGAAAATACAGAGAAAAGCCGAAGAAAAGGGAATAACTCCAAAGCAGTATGTGGATGAAATCGTATCAGGGATAAAAGATCTGTGGAAATTAATGAAAATAACAAATGACAGATTTATCAGGACCACTGATGACGAGCATGTGGAGGCCGTTCAAAAGATATTCAAACAGCTGTATGACCAGGGAGATATTTATAAAAGTGAATACGAAGGCTGGTACTGCACACCCTGTGAATCCTTCTGGACAAAGACACAGCTGGTTGACGGCAAATGCCCTGACTGCGGCCGCGAGGTGGAATTGACTAAAGAAGAAAGCTATTTTTTCAGACTGTCAAAATACCAGGATAGATTGATTAGACATATAGAAGAAAACCCGGACTTTATACAGCCTGTATCAAGACAGAACGAAATGCTGAACAATTTCCTCAGGCCTGGTCTTGAGGATATTGCGGTTTCAAGGACCACTTTCAATTGGGGTGTTCCGGTTTCCTTCGACGATAAACATGTGGTATATGTATGGATCGATGCTTTGTCAAACTATATAACTGCACTTGGCTACTCGGCGCAGGATGACACTTTGTTCCGTAAATACTGGCCTGCCGACGTGCATCTGGTTGGAAAGGAAATAGTAAGATTTCATACAATAATATGGCCTGCTATGCTTATGGCGCTGGATCTGCCTTTGCCGAAACAGGTCTACGGACATGGCTGGCTGCTGCTTGAAGGCGGTAAAATGTCCAAGTCCAAGGGCAATGTTGTTGATCCTCAGATATTGGTAGACAAGTATGGACTGGATTCAATCAGATACTTCCTTTTAAGGGAGGTTCCCTTCGGTTCAGACGGAGTATTCTCAAATGAGGCGCTTATTAACAGGATCAACTCTGATCTGGCCAATGATCTGGGCAATCTGGTAAGCAGAACTGTGGCAATGATAGATAAATACTTCGGAGGCTCAATTCCTGCAAACAAGGTTTCAGGTGAATTTGACAGTGACCTCATAGGCCTTGTAAGAGAGACTCCTGCCAAGGTGGAAGAACTTCTTGACAAACTGCAGTTCAGTTCTGCCCTGGCCGAAATATGGAAGGCAGTGTCCAGAACGAATAAATATATAGATGAGACAATGCCCTGGGTTCTGGCAAAGGATGAAGCAAACGGCCCAAGATTGGCCCAGGTAATGTATAATCTGGCAGAAACCTTGAGAATCATAGCTATTCTTATACAGCCTTTTATGCCTGAAACTCCGGAAAAGATATGGGGACAGCTTGGGATAACCGACAAAGGCCTGACAGAATGGGATAAAGCCAGGGAATGGGGCGTATATCCGGTGGGGGCAAGCGTAAACAAGGGAGAGGTTATTTTCCCAAGGATTGATTTGAAAAAAGAACTTGAAGAAATAGAAAAAATGTCTGAAGGTACTGCGGAGCCTGCAAAAGCAGCTGAGGCTCCAAAAGCGAAAGAACCGCAGAAAACTGCAAAAGCGGAGCCGGCTGTTGATCAAGCTGCCGATGAAACCAATGCAAATCTCATAACAATTGACGATTTTGCAAAGGTCGACCTCAGGGTGGCCAAAGTGCTGGAGGCCGAAAAGGTTGAGAAGGCCGACAAGCTCCTGAAAATGAAACTGCAGGTTGGAGAAGAGGTAAGACAGGTTGTGTCGGGAATAGCAAAATACTATACCCCTGAAGAAATGGTAGGAAAGACTTTGATACTGGTGGCCAACCTGAAGCCGGCAAAACTCCGGGGAATAGAATCCCAGGGCATGATACTGGCGGCTTCAGATGAAAACGGCCTCTCTCTGGTAACCATCGACAAGGATATGCCAAGCGGAGCACACGTTGGCTGACGGCAATAGAGGCCGGTGTCACATCATTGAACACTTTTAAAAAGTCAATTACTGTCGGCTAAAAGCCGATAGCTTGGGTTTGAGGCTGAAGCCCCCTGTAGTGCAATAATCATTCAAACCCAAACTGCGGCGTTGAAAACCGGCTTAAAAGAAATATTGGACTGGAAGGCGATGGCTTTCAACCGTAATTGACTTTGGTAACATTATGGATAATTCTGTCATATAGATATTAGGAAGTACTTTTGATAATATTACAAAATATTATGTTACATTTGATTATTATTTAGATAAAACGGGTGATAATTTGATTTTTGATACACATGCACATTACGATGATGAACGTTTTGACGAAGACAGGGATTCTTTGTTGAAGCAGCTCCATCAGGAGGGAATTTCATATATTTTGAATGCCAGTGCCAGCCCCGAATCTCTGGATGCAACAATGGAGCTGGCGGCAAAATACCCTTTTGTATATGCAGCTCTGGGAATACATCCCCATGATGCCGAAAAAATGAGCGAAGATATTATTGACAAGATCCGGACTCTGTCAAAAAATGATAAGGTTGTAGCAGTTGGCGAAATCGGTCTGGATTATTATTATGACAATTCTCCGAGAGATATACAGAGATATTGGTTTGAAAGACAGATAGAGCTGGCGAAGGAACTTAAGCTTCCCATAATCATTCATGACAGAGACGCGCATGAAGACACTGTAAATATATTGAAAAAGACGGATGTAAAGCAGGTGGGAGGAGTATTCCACTGTTTTTCCGGCAGCGCACAGATGGCGATGGAAATGCTTAAGCTGAATTTATATATTGCTATCGGAGGAGCTGTTACCTTTAAAAATGCCAGAAAAACGATTGAAGTTGTAGAAGCTGTTCCTCTGGAAAAACTTTTGGTTGAAACAGATTGCCCATATTTATCCCCTGAACCTTACAGGGGAAAAAGAAATAATTCGGGCTATCTGGTTCACATTATTCGGAAAATTGCTGAAATTAAGGGAATAAGTGAGTCTGAAGTTGCTGAGACAACACTGATGAATGCGAAAAAGGTATTCGGATTGAAATAAAATAATAAGTCTTAATTGATTCTCAAGGAGAGGAATTATGAAAAAGTTTATTATTGTTATTGTGTTTGTATTTCTGATCGCAATACT
>JAEVZU010000096.1 GCA_023392075.1 Bacillota bacterium
TTTTAGGTTTTTCAGTTTGTTTACATTTTTCATATAAGTTTTGTTCTTTATATATTTTATGATAAAATTAATTTACATGTTGATTACCTATTGAATTATTTCTGGAGGCAGGCTTGAAATTTAATGCTTATGAAGATTTAAAAAATAAATCAATCAGATACATCAAGGGAGTTGGAGAATCCCGGATGTCACTTTTTGAAAAGCTTGACATCAGTTCGGTATATGATCTTTTAACCTATTATCCCAAGGATTATGAAGACAGGAGCAGGGTAAAAAACATAGCTGACCTTGAGCATGGAGAAATCTGCTCATTTGAAGGTACGATCGTATCAAATGTAAGTGAAGCCAGGCCGAGGAGGGGTATGGTAATATCAAAAGTTTCCGTACGTGACAGTACAGGTAAAATAACCGCGGTATGGTTTAATCAGCAATATGTTAAGAACTCACTTGCAGTAGGTTCAAATTATATTTTTTATGGAAAGGCGGACAGAAAATTAAATAAGCTTCAGATTGTAAATCCGGTATTTGAATTGGCTGGCAGCAATGATATGAAAAAGAGCTTAAAAATATTTCCTGTCTATCCTTCCACAAAAAATCTGGGACAGAATGTAATAAGGGTTATTATGCAGGAGGCTTTGAAAACTCTTGATGACACACTGCTTGAGGACCTACTGCCGGATAGTGTAAGAAAAAAATACAATCTTTCGGAACTTCTTGAATGCCTGAGACACATTCATTTTCCGGAATCTTTTGTCCAAAAGGAAGAAGCCAGATACAGACTGGTTTTTGAGGAGCTATTCATGCTTCAGCTCGGGTTGCTCAATTATAAAAGACTTGCAGCCAATTCAGGCCTTGGCATACGCTTTCACAAACCTTCCGAAATGGATTCATTTCTGCAATCACTGCCTTTTGAGCTGACAGATGCGCAGAAAAAAGTTCTGGAAGAAGTTGAAAGGGATATGGAAAGCGAAAATGTAATGAACAGGCTGGTGCAGGGAGACGTTGGTTCAGGAAAGACAATAATTGCAGTGCTGGCTCTGTTCAAGGCTGTAAAATGCGGATATCAGGGTGCCCTTATGGTGCCGACGGAAATTTTGGCTGAACAGCATTATAAATCAATAAAACCTTTGTTTGAGAAGTATAATATCTCTGTAGAATTTCTGTCCAGCAGTCAGCCAAAGAAACAAAAGCAATTGGTTTTTGAGGGCTTGAGTGAGGGCAGCATTGATGTTGTTATTGGAACACATGCTTTGATAGAGGATACGGTACAATTTCAAAAACTGGGGCTGGTAGTAACAGACGAACAGCACCGGTTCGGTGTCCGCCAGAGAACCATACTGGCAGAGAAGGGGCAGAACCCGGATGTTCTGGTTATGACTGCCACACCTATACCGCGCACGCTGGCACTTATACTGTATGGGGATCTGGATATTTCCATAATAGACCAGCTGCCGCCCGGAAGGAAACCCATTAAGACTTATTCGGTGAATGAGGCTATGAGAGACCGGATAAATAAATTTATAAGGGAAAAGGTTCTGGAGAGCAGGCAGGTATACATTGTATGTCCGCTGGTTGAGGAGTCTGAGGAAATAGAGGCAAAGTCGGCTGTTATTACAGCCGAGGAAATAAGCAATAATGTTTTTAAAGATCTGAAAGTCGGGATAATTCACGGAAAAATGAAGGCTTCAGAAAAGGAAGCCATTATGAAGAGCTTTGTTGCGGGTGAGATCAGTATACTGGTATCCACCACCATAATTGAAGTGGGGGTGAATGTGCCCAATGCAACGCTCATGGTAATAGAAAATGCCGAAAGATTTGGACTGGCGCAGCTGCACCAATTGAGGGGAAGAGTCGGCAGAGGGGCCGAACAATCCTATTGTGTTCTCTTTAATCAGTCCAAATCCAAGGTTTCACGTGAAAGAATGAAGATAATGTCACAATCCAATGACGGTTTTGTAATTTCTGAAAAGGATCTCGAAATCAGGGGACCCGGTGATTTTTTCGGAACAAAGCAGCACGGCCTGCCCGAATTGAAAATTGCAAACCTGTACAGGGATATTGAAGTGCTCAAGCTTGCCCAGGAAAGTGCAAAAGAACTTCTGGAGCTTGACCCCGGACTGGAAGGGAATAAAAGGCTTAAGCAGTATCTCTCCGGTTATTTCGGAGGAAAAGTAACGCTATCATAAATAAGACCACATACCGACAGGGGGGATTATTATTCTCAGAGTTATATCAGGTAGTGCCAGGGGCTTGAAACTTCAGACTCTTGAAGGTATGGGCACCAGACCTACAACTGACAGAATTAAGGAAAATCTTTTTAATATTCTGGCACCCTACATTGAAAATTCAAAAGTGCTGGACCTTTTTGCCGGTTCTGGAAGTCTTGGAATTGAAGCCTTGAGCAGAGGTGCGGAAAGTGCTGTATTCTCAGACCGGAACGAAAAATGTATTCAAATAATCAAGAATAACCTTGAACATGCTAAAATTGCTGAAAAAGCCGAGGTTTTTTTTGGTGAAGCGGTGGTAATATTAAAAAAACTCTCCCAACATAGACAAAAATTTGATATAATTTTCCTAGATCCACCGTACAAGAAGGGAATTGTACCTCAAATCCTGCAGCATTTGGAAGAAAACGATGTTTTAGATGAAAAATTTATTATTGCAGCTGAAACGGATATATCGGATGAACTGCCGGAAAGTATGGGCTGCATGATAATTTCAAAGATACAGGTATACGGGAGTACGAAATTGACTTTCTATAAAAGAAACATATAAGAAATAATAAAGGATGAATCAATTTGAATACATTTATATATCCAGGTAGTTTTGACCCTGTTACAAACGGTCATATAGACATAATAGAGAGGGCCTCAAAGATATGTGACAAATTAATAGTGGCTGTATTGATAAGCCATAACAAACAGCCTCTGTTTTCAATGGACGAAAGAGTAAATTTACTGAAGAGGGCTGTCAGCAGCTGTGAAAATGTTGAAATAGATTGTTTTTCTGGACTGCTTGTGGATTACGTGGCTCAAAAGAATGCGAATGTAATCATAAAAGGGCTGAGAGCGGTATCTGATTTTGAATATGAACTGCAAATGGCCCTGCTGAATCAAAAAATGGCACCGGATATCGAAACGCTTTTTATGATGTCAAATATTAATTTTTCATTTTTAAGTTCCAGTATGGTCAAGGAACTGGCGAGATATGGCGGAAATATCAGGGGACTTGTTCCTGAATGTATAGAAGAGGATGTATTAAACAAGTTTAAAAAGTAGAAACCTGGGGAGGTTGGCTTGAAAGACTTTGCTAATGCTCGTCTTCCAAACTAACCTGTGAATTTATGGCCGTGCGAAATATTCAAAGTATTTATCAAAAACTTTGAAAGCGTACATTGCCAATTAACCTCCTTTATTGGCCTTATAGCAATAAAGGATATAGATTTCATTACATTTTTTGGCCGCTATGCGGCTCAAAGCCATAATATGGCTTGGGAGGTTAACATGGAAATACTTACTATACTGGAAACATTGGAGGAACTGGTTGAAAGAAGTGCCAGCGTACCTTTTTCAGGCAAGTGTCTCATAGACAGGGAAGAAGTTTTTGAAATAATAAAAGAGATGAGAATAAAACTGCCGGATGATATCAAACAGGCGAAATGGGTAAAGGAAGAGCGCCAGAGAATTTTGCTGGAAGCACAGAAGGAAGCCAATAATATAATGAAGGACGCAGAAAACAAAATTGCTTCCCTGGTGGATGAACACGAAATTACCAAAAAGGCATATGAACAGGCAAATGAAATAATTGCAGGCGCCCAGAAAAATGCCAGGGAAATCCGGCTTGGTGCCAGAGAATATGCCGACAGTGTTCTGAACAAGGTTGAGGAAATACTGACCGATGCAACCGATGTTATCAGAACAAACAGATCTGAGTTAAAATAGACTTCTTTTTGATGTTAAACTGATTATACATACATAGGAAACTGATATTATTGTCATTATTAAGGCAGAAATACCAATGTATTGCAGTGAGTCTGCAAATATATTTCCCCAGCCTTTCGTAATACTGTCCGAACTATGTGCAAAGACGGCTGATCCCACGGGCAGCAGGCTGCTGAAAAGGGAATAGCCGATAAAAGTGTAAAGACAGGAAATAATACCTTGCAGCGCCTTACCGACCAGGTAGGGTTTAACTTTTATATCGGTTGTGCTTACAATACTCATAACCTGAGTGTGAACAGAAAAGCCTGCCCAGCCTATAATGAGACTTGCGCAGCAGAGTTTTACCACAAGAGCTGCCGACGAGCGGGTTATATAACTGGCTCCGGTAGTTATCTCAAATATTCCGCAAAGGAATCCCTCCACAGTTTTTGATCCAAGCCCTGCACCGACAAAATCCGGGAGCACCCGGCTGACAGTCCCGATCAGTCCGCTTGTGATCATTATATTTATCAAAACACAAAAAAATATTATAAAACCTCCTATTGCTAAAATAGTATATACGGAGTTTTTTATGCAATCTCCGAAAAGTGTCCAGGGGTTGGTATCGGAATTTTTTAACTTCTTCAATTCTATTTTTATATTATCCTGGATTTTTGTCTTTGATTTGCTGATAGATCCGGTTTGCCTTTTTTTATAAAATCCGAAGATGAAACCTACTGTCAAACAAGCAGCGACGTGGCTTATGTAAAGCAGATACCCCAGAACCGGCTGGTTAAACATACCCACTCCCACAGCTCCCATAATAAACAACGGTCCTGAATTGTTTGTAAAGGTAAGAAGTCTTTCCGCTTCCAGACGCGTTATCATATCTTGTTTCCTCAGCTCTGCGGTAATAGAGGCCCCCACCGGGTAGCCGCTGACTATTCCCATTGCCAGAGCGAAAGAACCGCAGCCGGGAACATTGAAAAGCGGCCGCATTACCGGTTCCAGAATTATTCCGAAAAGACTGACAATTCCGGATTTGCTAAGGAGCTGGGTGGCTACAAAAAAGGGGAATAAAGATGGAAAAACTATTTCAAGCCACAGCTTTATGCCTTTTGAAGCAGAACTTACGGCTGTTTTCGGAAATATAATAAGCGATGCGATAAAAAGTAAAGCCATAATAGGAAGCAAGCTTTTCTTCAAATAAGCATAAAACGTCTTCTTATAACTTAAGAAAATAGTTGAGAGCAGGAATATGAACGATGACAGTAAAAACCAATTCAAGCAAGCCTCCTAAGCCATATATGCGGCTATTCATCCATTTGATCGGGAATTAAATTCGGACATTCTTACCCCTCTATAGACAATGTACAATACGTTTTTAAGTGGTTAATTTGCCCTGCGGCTGCGTTGAAGCCGCTTGCAAGGCACAAAGCCTTACTG
>JAEVZU010000259.1 GCA_023392075.1 Bacillota bacterium
CCGCACAGTTATGGACATAACCGGACAGCTGCAGAAGGGTATAACGGAAATTCCCGGACTGTTTATACTCGGGAAACCTGAAGCCGGCGTCTTTGCTTTTGGTTCAGACAGTATAAATATTCATGCCGTGGCAGATAAGCTGGAGGAGAAGGGCTGGGTAATAGATCAGCAGACAAATCCGGACTGTCTCCATTTTATGGTGACGCCGGCTCATGAGAATGCTGCCGAAAGCTTTCTGAAAGATTTGAAGACTGCTGCAGCAGAAGTAAAAAGCAATCCAGAAGCTTCGACAGGAAGCAGTGCGGCGCTTTACGGTATGAAAGCGGCGCTGCCCCCGGAAAGGACGGAAGAATATCTGCTGGACAGCCTGAATAAGCTGATGGGCCGGAATGAGTAACAGTTTGATGAAACGAAAAAATGAATGAATTGAATGAACTAATAGGATGAACGAACAGGATATTTTGATTTGAATTATGTAAACTGGTTGGGGAGTTGCAAATATGAAATTTGAAAATGGAGACTTTTTAATAAAGGCAGCTGAGGAAAAGGATATTCCCATAGCCTTGAATATGAGAAAGAAACTTTTCAGTGATACGGGTGTTCCGCAGGATGCATTCAGGGAGGATCTGGCTTCTGTTTTGCTGCAGGATTACACTGATGCATACAAAAGAAAGGATATGCTCCATTTCCTTGCCTATGACAGGGAAAGAGCCGGAGCGCCTGCTGCAATCGCCGGACTGCTGCTGAAAAGGGACTTTCCCTACTATTTGTTTAAACCGGGTTATTACGGCTGGGTTATTGATGTTTACACCGAACCAGAATACCGCGGCAGGGGGTTGGCTACAAGGCTTCTGGATAAGGTAAGGTGCTGGGGGCAGGGAAAAGGGGTTGCCGAACTGAAGCTTATTTCAGCAAGTCAAAATGCCCGTAAAATTTATGAAAAATTCGGATTCCGGCCCACTTCTGAGATGAGCATGAATATAGGAGGACAAAACACCTATAATGAACTTATTGACTTTGCAAATGGAATCAATAAACCTTAAGGGCTATAGTGAACAGGCAGGATTGTATGTCTTAAACCAAATATAGTCGGTTAAATATCTAAATTTAATCCATTGTTGAATAAACTGATTGTAAATATAATAATAGATATAATGCAAACATTGCTGCATTGTTAAAAAGATTGGTGGCGCCGGTTCGCAAAGAAGTGAATATTTTTAAAAAATCCAATATATCTGATTAGAAAACTAAAGGGTAATTGTAGTTAAATGCTGTGATTATCCTTTAGTTTTTTTGTGCGATAAAATAACGAATAAATTTTACAAACAACCTCCTTTATTCGCTTTATAGCTATAGAGGAGCGAAGAAATTTCATTACAATTTGTGGCCACAAATGTGGCTCATGGAGGTTAACATGAAAAACAAAAAAATCAAGCTTCTGGTTGCAGTTCTAACGATTATCAGTCTTTTGTCGGGTGGAATCACAGGCTGCGGCAGCAACTCAAACAGTGCATCAAAGGCGGCAGCGCCGGACAGCAAATCAAATACAGCGGCAAAAGCAGTAGCAGGCCCGAAAGACAAAGGTACCTTCAAAATCAATATTGCAGTGGATTCAGGTACCTTTGCATATCCCTTCTGGGTTGCCAAAAACAAGGGAATCCTGAAAAAATACAATATTGAAGCGGACTTTCAGACTTATGCATATGGGATCGATACCATAAATGCAGTTCAGCTGGATCAGGCTGATATTGGAGAGGCCATGGATTTTGCGGCGGTAAGCCGGCTGGGCGGAGCAAGTGAGCTGCAGTTTATATCCTTTATCGCCGGCAATAAATTAAGTGCGTCAAAATTATATGTTCTCAAGGACAGTATTAAAAATGTTGGAGATCTGTCAGGTAAATCGGTAGTTGTACAAAAAGGTACCGTAAACGAATATGTCTGGGCACAGACTTATGACAAATTCGGCATTAATCCCAAAGCGGTAACCCCTCTTTATATAAGCAGCACAGCGGAGGGACTGGCACTTGTGAAATCAGGGGATGCCGACGCAATATGGGCGGGGGCGGATATCAGCAGCCAGGTTGAAGAATTGGGAGGCAGAAGCCTCGGTGATTACAGCCTCATAGGATTTGCTCCGCAGGGATTTCTCATGCTCAAGAAAGGATATCTTGAAAAAAACAATGAAGGCATACAGCGTCTTTTGAAAGCTTTAAAGGAGGCAGTCGAAATAATCAACGCTGATCCGGAGGAAGCTGCCCAGATTGTAAAAGACAACTTTAAAATACCTGTAGAGAACATAGCAAAGGTTTTGGGGGATACAATTTTTGATATCAGGCTTAGCCAGCAGGATGTGGAGCAGCTGGACAGTGTTACAAAATGGTCAATCCGGAATAAATTGATCAAATATGATTTCAGTGTTAAGGATTATATATATTTGGAGCCTCTCCAGTCCGTTTTCCCCGATACCATTACCTACAAAAAATAGACTGGCTGAAACATCAAGCCGGCAGGCAGCCGTCAATATAAGAAAGGAGGTAAGCAAATGACTATAAGCGGCAGTACATGCATTAAGATAAATAAGCTTTCAAAGGACTATACAAAAGATTTCGGCATTAAAAAATCAGACCGTAATGTAATCAAGGATATCAATCTTGAAATAAAGAGCGGAGAGTTTCATATCATACTTGGTCCAAGCGGTTGCGGAAAATCAACACTGTTGAATATTATTGCCGGGTTTATTTCCAAATCTGAAGGCAGTGTTACGCTGGACGGTGTTGAAATCAAAAAACCCGGGCGGGATAGGGGAGTGGTATTTCAAAATGCGGATTCGGCAATCTTTCCATGGCTTAATGTCAGGGGAAATGTGGAATACGGTTTAAGAATGAAAGGAATAAATTCCAGGGAACGCAGGCGGATATCTTCCGAATATATCAGGCTGGTAGGACTTGAACACCACGAGGACAAATATCCGGGGGAACTGTCGGGAGGAATGAAGCAAAGGGTTCAAATGGCAAGAAGCCTCTCCAATGATTCTGGGATATTGATCATGGATGAACCCTTTGGAGCATTGGATGCCCATACCAGAAGGATCATGCAGATCGAACTTGTTAAAATCTGGCAGAAAACCGGCAAAACTATTATTTTTGTAACGCACGATATAACCGAAGCCATTCTTTTGGGGCAGAGAATAAGCATTATGTCCAAAGCACCGGATGCAACCATTTATAAAATATATGATAATGATCTGCCCTATCACAGGAACCTGACATCTCCCGAATTCGCAAAATTGTTCGGACAGATACAGGGACACTTTGATTTTGGAGAAAATATTTGAGTATATGACTTGTGCGGTACAGAGGAAAGGAGAATCGAAAGTGGAAAGAACAATGGAAATAACCGAGCGGAATATTAAAACATTAAAGGAAGCGGAGCAGCCGGCAGAAGACTATAAAGCCGCAGATAAAGAAAGCAATACCAATTACGGTATAGGGAATACCGCTAAAAGAACCGTCTGGTTTTTAGCGTCGAAAGGTATTTTGACATGGATACTGTTATTGGGTATCTGGGGTATGGCCTCAACGGCGTATACCGTCGACTTTTTGCCCAGCCCCTTTGAAACAGTAACAGGAGCAAAGGAGATAATACTTGACGGAACCTTGATAAAGTTTGTTTTAATAAGCTTCCAGAGAGTATTGTCAGGCTGGGGATTGGGCATTTTATTCGCCATACCCGCCGGCCTGGTCATTGGCAGAATTGAGCTGCTGCGCAGGATATTCGAACCTTTTATTGATTTTCTCAGATTTATTCCTGCAATAGGTTTTTTGACACTTTTCCTGATGTGGTTCGGGGCGGGTGAAAAATCCAAGATAATACTTATTTTTTATGCTACGGTGTTTGTAATTTTGATAAATACCATCGTTGGTGTACTCAGCATTGACAAGAACAGGCTGCAGGCTGCCAGATCGCTTGGCGCCTCTGAATTCCAGATTATTTATTCTGTTTTGATCCCGTCCGCACTTCCTCATATTTTTACCGGAATCAGGCTTGGGCTTGGAGGAGCATTTACCTCCATCGTTGCAGCCGAAATGCTTGCGGCAAGGGAAGGTATCGGGTTTCTGATATATACTTCAAGGCTGTATTTCAGGACCGACTGGATATTTGTCGGCCTGCTTACTCTTGGCTTGATGGGGTACCTGTCGGACCGGCTTATAAGATTATTCGGAAAAATAGTTCTGGGCAGGTATGGTATTAACGATACCAAAAAATTTGACTGACAAATTAAATTTTGAAATTTTTATTCAATGTGATTTTTAATGTAAAGGAGTTGTTGAAAATGAGTTTAAAAAGCAAATTATATGAGGAAGTAAGACTGAAAAATGAAGTTACCGTAGAGGGAATAAATTTAACCGGCGAAGTTGATAAACTGCTTAGAGACCTGGATCTTGGAGGAAAATATCAGGAAGAGGTCCATGGTATGTTTGAATACGACAGGGAGCCTCATGCAGGTATTGCCCATCCGGTAGGCTTCCGTTCTCCAGGCGGGTTTTTGTTCCCTTTCAATTCCTATAGAAAATCCAAATTTTCCATTGGCTATGACAGGGGCTCGTACATTCTCACCGAAAACGGGAATAAGGTTTTTAATATTGACTTTCTGGAGCGGCCCCAGTATTACCGCCATGCTACCAGTGACGGAGTTCAGATGAAGAATATAGCGGTATATAATCACGAGGGGGTTGTCTTTGTCACATACAGCAACGAATGCCATTTGAAGGAAAAGGGTCTGGATTGCCTCTACTGCAATATTAATGCCACAAAAAATACATATGCCGACGTGGAAGGTATCAAGTGGAAATATCCCAGGCAGATTGCCGAAACAGTAAAGCTGGCATATGAAGAACCCGGCAGGCATCATGTAACTTTGACCGGAGGTTTTGTTCCGGAGCATCGCGAAATGGATTACTATTTTGATGTTGCCGAGGCCATTCAAAATGAAACAGGTTTGCTTGATTTCAACGGCACGGCGGTAATCGGCGCGCCGGAGGATCATAACATCATAGACAGATACAAAGAGGCAGGCTACCGTACCTTGGCAATAAATATTGAATTGTGGGATAAGAACATTTTCAAATCCATCTGCCCGGGCAAGGAACAGCTGAGCGGAGGCTGGGAAAACTGGAAATCCTCTCTGGAACATGCCGCAAAAGTATTCGGCCACGGAAGAGTACGTTCAAATATTGTGGCAGGTTTGGAGCCAAAGCGTTCAACACTGGAGGGGGTAGAATATCTGGCCTCAAAAGGTATCGTTTGTTTTGCAGGGGCCTGGTGCCCAAATCCAGGCTCCGAACTGGAGAACCACAGAAGTCCCGAGCCTGAGTGGCATTGGGACCTGATCCTGAAAATGTCCGAAATATTCCGCAGAAACGGATTTACATATGATCAGCTGTATGATTGCAGTGCTTCTGCCAATTCGTGCATACATGATATTTATAGAATTGAGCATGGACTATTACCTGTTTTGAAACAGGCAATATAGTCTGGTAATGGATAAGCGCCGGGAAAAAAAGGAAGATACTTTTTTTATTATAAAAATCTATAAAAGGGCGGTTGTGCAATAATGCAACATGCCCTGATCTTTTACCCAAATATAGTCTAATAAACATCTAAATATACTCTATTGTTTGCAAAAACGTATGATACTACAATTAATGTAACGGAAATGGCAGCTATAAACCTAGTAAATATATATGTAAAATATAATAACTTTTGCAGGAGGGGTTGTATGGGAAGTCTTAAGGAAAAATTATATGAAGAGCTGAAATTGAAATTAACGTTATTTATTGAAGGGGTAAGCTATGAAGATGGAATCTTTGACAAACTCATAAATAATGACAGAACCTTGAAGAAACAGGAATATTGTACCTGGGATAAGGAGCTTGTTACAAAGAAGAACTTTAACCTGCCATATACATTTACTCTGGAAAATGGATCAGGCGTACCAATTGTAGTTGATAGAAATTCCCCATATAAAATCGAGGAAAACGAAGGAGTATTCGGTCTTTCATACAAAAATAAAAAGATATCGGATATAGCTTTTCCAAAGGCGCCGGAGTTTTACTCAAAGTTCACCAAAGATGGAGCCAGTATGAGAAACATTGCCAGTGAAAGCTCATTCGGAAGTGAAGACAAAAGTATTATTGTTTCTTACAGCACCGAATGTTCGGTAAAGGATAAAGGTCAGACCTGTCTCTTTTGTA
>JAEVZU010000219.1 GCA_023392075.1 Bacillota bacterium
TTGATTCGAAAACTCTCAAGGCTCGTGTAAAAAGCAGAATCATATGCGACGATGGTAGTATCATAAATGCAGGTATTAGCTTACTTTTAGGCTCACTTCGTCGCATATGATTTTTCGGTACATAACCATCATTATGTGACATGTCACATAAGCGAAGGATATGTTACCAAACCGGCGATTGAAAAAATGCGGAGTAGTATGGCACAGGAGATCTTTCAGCAGGACTTGCTTCAAATCTACTCAGAGCAGACGATCCAGCGCAACACGCTGACGGAACAGAGCCGGAATACCTTGCGAGATCTTTTGGATCAGATGCGTACAGGAACCTGCAAGAACCAGGTGATCGAGGATCTGATATCCAGACTGGCGGAGAAACTGAAGCATACCACAGGGAAAAAGCAATATGGCTACCTTCAAGCCCCACTGAAGGAGCTGGTCAATCAGATTGTGGATGAGCTGGCAAAGGACGCGCGTGTCGCGGCAGCCTACACCAAGTGGTATGAGCTTCGCAATGAGGTTCTGCGTACCTATAAGGACAAACTGCCCGAGCCTTTTCCGCTCTCACAGCAAAAGGAGTTCAAGCAAATCAAGAATATGATTATTGCCGAGGCGGTAGACCTCGGCAATAACCAGCTCACCTTTGATGGCGATGAAAACGCTGAACCAACCTACGAGGAAGAAACCGCTACCGGGGATGATGAGCCGGAGCAGCTCTTGGCAGAGCCTGAAGCCGTGTTCCAGGAAGTAGCGGAAGATCAGGATTACAACCTTTCTGATGCCAAAGGCTACGCATCCTCATCGGATTCCGATGGCATAGAACCCGGCAAACCGCATATTGCATGGAGCGATCGATATAAAGAAGCCCGAATCTGTCTCTATGGCAGCGATGATACGGAGCCGGACTTTGAACAGGCCCTCCGGTTGTTTCTGGCGGAAGCCGAGGATGGTAACGCTCTCGCCATGCACGACCTCGGCAGGATGTATGCGGATGGGCTTGGCATGGAGATCGATGCAGATACCGCTTTTTATTGGTATGAGAAAGCTCTCTTTGCGTTTATTGATATTGAAGCAGAAAAAGAAAACCGGTACATAGAGTACCGCATCGGCAAAATGCATGCGGCGGGACTCGGCACGATACAGGACTATGAGGAAGCGAACGGCTGGTTTGATATGGCAGTTTCAAAAAATCACAAGTACGCGCAGTATTCGCTTGCCGGCCTGTACTACCGGGGGCAGGGTGTTGGACAGGATTTTTATACTGCTTTCGAATTATACCACCGAGCCGCAAGGCAGCAGGTACCTTATGCCGATTATGAACTGGCGAAAATGTACCGGGACGGGGTTGGTACTGAAAGGAATGCCGAGGAAGCGGAACTGCATTTTGAGGAAGCCTTCTTTGGGTTTCAAAGACTGGAGGAACAGAGCCACGATGATAAGCTCCAATACCGCCTGGGTCAGATGCTGTACACCGGCACAGGGACGGAGAAGGATACGGAAGCCGCCATCGGTTATTTTGAAAAAGCCGCTCGGCTGGGCAATGTTCACGCCCAATACATGCTTGGTAAGTTATATCTGGACGCGGACAGCGGTCATGAAAACATTGAGCAGGCTATCCTGTGGCTGACAAAAGCCGCGGACAATAGCAATGCTCTGGCCCAATACGCTCTCGCTAAACTGTACCGAGATGGAAACCATGTGGAGAAGGATATACAAAAAGCTATCTCTCTGTTTACACTCTCGGCCGAACAGGATAATTCCTTCGCGGCGTATGCCCTTGGCAAGCTGTATCTTACCGAAGCGGAAGTACCCAAAGACATAGAAGCCGCAGTAAGATGGCTGACACAGTCAGCTGAGCTCGGCAACCAATTTGCCCAATATGCGTTGGCAAAGCTATATCTTACTGGAGAGAATGTGGAAAGAGATATCCAAAAGGCGCTGGAGCTGTTCCTGAAATCAGCGGAGCAAAGCAATCAGTATGCACAGTATCAATTAAGTCAGCTCTATATTAAAGGCGAACATGTCCCAAAGGATGCCAAGGCTGCTGTCAAATGGTTTACCGCCTCTGCGGAGCAGGACAATCAATACGCCCAATACCAGCTTGGCAAGCTCTACCTGCTGAGCGAGGATGTACCAAAAGATGTGGGGACCGCCATCAAATGGCTGACCGACTCCGCGGAACATGGCAACCAGTATTCTCAATACACCCTTGGGAAGCTCTACCTGTTGGGTAAAGATGTTCTCCGTGACCGGGAAACTGCTGTACGATGGCTTACCTTATCCGCTGAGCAAGCAAATGTCTATGCGCAATTTTTCTTAGACCATCTGGACTCCTTTCGTGATCCTTCTATCTTTCTTGCTGCAACAATGCTTCTGCATCATTTGAGCCGGATATTCCGCGAAGAAGAACGACGGCTTCCAGGCGGACCAAGCATACAGGTTGAGAGTAAGCTGCGGCGAAGGATTAGGGAGAAAAAGCTTGCCCAGGGCCATGCCCAGGACGACCACGAGCAAAAGCTTACCACTTATTAAAGCAAAGGAGTGCTCCTATGAAGAAAAAATACCCTATCAGGCAGGAGAAAAAAGTGCTGCTTGATGTAAAACCCAACCGTTTCACGTTTACGCCACCTGCCAGACTGCGGGTGGCTTTTTTTCGCCACTGCGGAAAGCGCAGGCATTGATAAGGGGGTGCCAAGGGATGGCATATGTTCACTTTACAGATGAAGAAAAACAGCGCGCCAACTCCGTCGACCTGGTGGACTTTCTTGAACGCCAGGGAGAGAAGCTCACACGATCCGGCCCCGAGTGGCGATGGAAACGACATGACAGCGTGACTGTCCGCGGAAGCGAGTGGTTCCGGCACAGCCGCAAGGAAGGCGGCCATGCTATCGATTTTGTTCAGGAGTTTTATAACGTGAGCTTTCCCGAAGCAGTACAATGGCTGCTTGGTGGTGAAGCTGGTGTGGAGTGGAACCAGACCTCTAAAAGCGCACCGGCGACTAAAAAAGACTTCGCACTGCCGGAGGTCAATTCCGACATGCGCCGGGTGTTCGCCTATCTTATCAAACAGCGGTTCATTGACAGGGATGTGCTCTCGTACTTCGCCCATGAGAAGCTCATCTACGAGGACAAGGAATATCACAACGCCGTGTTTGTTGGGCTGGACGAAAAAGGAATCGCCCGGCATGCCCATAAGCGCGGTACTTATACCCAAGGCGAACCATACAAGGGCAACGTGGAGGGCAGCGATCCGAGCTACAGCTTTCACTGGATTGGAAAGAGCAGTAAGCTGTATGTTTTTGAGGCTCCCGTGGATATGCTCTCTTTCATCACGCTTCACCGGTCGGACTGGAAAGAACACAGCTATGTCACGTTGGACGGGGTGTCTGAACACGCACTGCTCCAACAGCTCCGACAAAATCCGCATCTGAATGAGGTTGTTCTCTGCCTGGACCATGACGAGGCGGGGATCGAAGCCGTTGGTCGTCTGAAGGACATTCTTGTAGAAAACGGATACACAAATACAG
The DNA here is from genome assembly GCA_023392075.1 of Bacillota bacterium. GTDB lineage: Bacteria > Bacillota > Clostridia > Acetivibrionales > DSM-1351 > Ruminiclostridium. The sequence goes on from JAEVZU010000219.1 coordinate 3,525, forward strand.
CAATCATGCAATCCACCTACAAGGACTGGAACGAGGATCTGAAAGCCAAGCACGGAGTGGAGCCGATTCCCTCTGAGGAACATCCGAAGCAGATACTCCTCCCACAGGTATGCGCTGTGCTGCCAGATCTGTGTGAAGCTCTCAAGGCACACAGGGATATCCGCACATTCCTGACAGATTGCTTTCGTGCACTGGAGCCGCTTGTGAATTCAGGGAAAGTCGCATCGGAGAATGTCGGCTCTGTAAGAGAGTGTCTGGAGTGTATGGCTGCAGGTTCGCTGTTTTTGACCAAGGAGTTGTGCCGGCAGGTGGAGCGTCCCGTGACCACAGAACAGCTCGTTCAAAAACTACAGGCCAGCTACCGCCCCCATGAGGACAGAGGCTGGCTCCGTACCCGGACAGAGGAAATCCGGAGGGATCTTGAGGAAATCAACCTCTTGGTGAATATGCCCGGCATCCGCAGAGTAGAAGATCAGCGGCGCCTTGGCAGCTCGTATCTTCGACTGGCTCTTGACTGTGTCAGGGCAAGGATGTTCATTGAGCTGGAACCGCAGGTAATGCTGCCAAAACGGGAGCAACAAGAAAATATAATCATGACGATGTAAAGGAGGGATCAAAGTGCAAGCATCCCAAATCATAACCCTGATCGCTGTGGGGCTGACCATGTTCGGCGTCATCGGCTTTTTATCCTTGCTTGCCCATTACTACACACTCAACGGTATCAAGTCAAAGACCGTGGGCGATGGACAGCATGGGACGGCACGTTGGGCATCAAAACAGGAGATCATAAATACCTATACGGAAGTCAGGTTCGAACCGGAAAAATGGCGTAAGGGAGAAAATCTCCCAACTGTCCAGGGGTTGGTTGTCGGCTGGCGAAGGGCTTCGCTGTTTGACAATACAGCGCCCCATGGCTACGCGTTGGTGGATGACAATGACATCCATTGCCTGATGATCGGCGCAGCAGGCGTTGGAAAGACCGCCAATTTCCTATATCCAAACCTGGAATATGCCTGTGCCTGTGGCATGAGTTTCATCACCACGGACACCAAGGGCGACCTCTACCGCAACTACGGCAGTATAGCCAAGGAACACTACGGCTACCATGTGGCCGTCATCGATCTTAGAAACCCCACCCGCTCGGACGGCAATAACCTGCTCCATCTTGTCAACCGATACATGGATTTGTACCTTGCAGATCCTCGGAATCTGGCATACAAGGCCAGAGCCGAAAAGTATGCCAAGATTACTGCCAAAACCATCGTCAACTCTGGAGGGTTTGATGTGGCATCCGCAGGCCAGAATGCCTTCTTCTATGATGCGGCTGAAGGGTTGTTGACCTCTGTGATCCTGCTCATTGCAGAATACTGCGAACCGAAGCAGCGACACATTGTATCCGTGTTCAAGCTGATTCAGGATCTGCTGGCGCCCAGCGGCGTCAAGGGACGCACACTGTTCCAGCTCCTTCTGGCACACCTGCCGGACGAGCATAAGACAAAATGGTTTGCAGGTGCGGCTCTCAATTCTGCGGAGCAGGCCATGCAGAGTGTTCTGTCCACCGCCCTTTCAAGGCTCAACGCCTTTCTGGACTCCGAGCTGGAGCAGGTGCTGTGCTTTGACACGGCCATCGACGCGGAAAGGTTCTGTACTGAAAAAAGTGCCATTTTTCTGGTCATGCCGGAGGAAGATAACACAAAGTATTTCATCATCAGTCTGATCGTTCAGCAGCTCTACCGGGAAATCCTCTCGGTGGCAAACGAGCATGGCGGCATGCTGCCGGACCGTGTGATGATGTTTCTTGACGAGATCGGTACCATACCAAAAATTGAGTCAGCGGAGATGATGTTTAGTGCCAGTCGTTCCCGCCGCGTGTCCATTGTAGCAATCATACAATCGTTTGCTCAGTTGGAGAAAAGCTATGGGCGGGAGGGTTCCGCCATCATCATCGATAACTGTCAGGATACGGTGTTCGGCGGTTCCGCCCCCAACAGTGAATCCGCGCAGATATTGTCGAAGGCCCTCGGCAACAAAACCGTCATGAGCGGCTCCGTCAGCCGCGGCAAAAACGATCCCAGCCAATCCCTGCAGATGATCGAGCGGCCGCTGATGACCCCCGACGAATTGAAATCCATGCCCAAGGGACATTTTATTGTGACCAAGACAGGAGCATATCCCATGCGTACCAGACTGAAGTTGTTCCTGGAATGGGGCATTGTTTTCGGGAAGCCATACGAAATCGCAGAGCAGTCTGCCAGAATAGTGGAGTACGCTGACCGTTTCACCCTGGAAGAAGAAATCATCCGGCGCCATGCCGCCTGTGAGGAAGTACCGGAGGAACCTAAAGCACCTGAATCTGCGTCAGGCGGAATGCTTCACACGCCGGGACCAACGATCAATCTTGACCCTTTTATTCAAAAACAGGAATCCACAAGGGGGTGACGCTATGGGGTACTTTACCTCACTTTATTCCTCCGAACTGCCACACCGTGCAAGAGCCGTCTATATGTATCTTTCCGACCGCTCCGACAAGGACGGCAAATGCTATCCGGCGATTGGTACCATCGCCAGAGAGCTGAAGCTGTCCCGGAGTACCGTCAAGCGCGCACTTGCCGACCTGGAAAAGAGCGGATATCTCCGTAAGGAACAGCGTTTGCGGGAAAACGGCGGTAAGAGCAGCAACATGTTCTATCTGAGAAAGTCAGATACCAGTTGATTTCATATAAATATGACTGTCCCACCAGGGGTAAGGTCTATTTATTTGGTGAACTATGGTACGGTTCATGATGAGCCATGCAGTGAAGAACCCACTCTAACAGAGTTTTAACATCAGAAGGAGAACAATTTTTTCTAAGATAACGAACCATCCTCTAAAAAAAGATGGTTCGTTGCTTATTTTGTATCCAGTAACGCCTGAATGGCCGTTGTGGATACCTAAAGATCCCGTTCATTGCACAGGTGGATCATGTGGATGAGATGTTCTTTTTTGTTGTCTGTATGTTGGATCTAAGGAAGAAAGATCGTATTTCCGGATATTTTCAAGGCGCGAATGATCTAAATCAGGACTTTCATGCTTAGCTGTTTGTTTTCATTCTCAATCGCCATTATGTATCGTGTTGTAACTCCAGCCTTTTTCGTAAGATCTTCCTGAGTTAGATTGACAGCCTGTCGGGCGTCTTTTATTTTCTGGCCGAACGTGTTCATTAATTCCTCCACTATCAGTTCACCTCCAATCAAATTTTACAGTGGAGGTGCGAAAATAGAGACGTACTGACAATGATAGCTAACATTAAATAAAGCTATTGTGTATTGTTAGCTTGATATTTCTTTTTTGAAGCATACTGTAAATGATTGCTTATACACGTATTTGGAGAAGCAAATGCTTATTTATACCGACTGTATTTCTTTAATGTAGAATTATTAGTAGTAAAATTTTAAAAAAAGCACTTGCTAACGACGTTACGTCGCGTGATAGTATGTAAATATTAAAAAATAAGAAAGGTGATTTATATGAATAATAGCATAGAGAAAAGCACGACTGGCGCATCGACAAGAAACATCATCATAAGAACACAACAAGGAGAAGTGGAAGTTACTGCACCTGCCATGATCAACCTGGGGTATGTCCACACTGCCTTAGAGCGATTCCTTTGTCATCGGTAGTCTTTAAAAAAATAGATGTCAATAATAATGTGACTACATTTATAGGTAATGAATTAGCCGCAGAGTATGGAATTGCAATGGGATAGCAAAATGAAGCAGCTGCCGATTCACAACAAAACAGGCCGGGAGAATGTCCCTATTGCTATGAACAGATTCCCATAAACGAGATAATATTTACGGAGAATAAATGAAAAGGTCGAACAGATTAAAAATTCAGATAATAATTATTTTATAACAGATAAGTTGGCCCATTTAATCAGTGCAGCTCTAAAAATTATTCAATCTAGGGGTCAAACAGATTTCACCAATGTAAAATCGAAAATAAAATTATGAAAAAAAGATCACTTGATTTGAACCCAAGAGATCTAACAAGTCTAGAGAGGAGGAATAGTGTGGAGAAAGATAAAGAACATCTGTATACAATTGGGGAATTGGCAAAAATTGTCGGAGTATCCGTAAGAACATTGCAGTATTACGATCAGGCAAACCTGCTAAATTCAACTTATACCGAGAGCCATAAAAGAGTATATACCCGTGACGATATACTAAAGCTTCAGCAAATTCTTTTTTTGAAATCATTAGGATTTCCTCTTCAAGAGATAAACAGCAAAATCCTTAAATCAAAAAATTCTGCTGATTTAAAAAAAGTCTTTACCCAACAGTGTGAAATACTGCGGTATCAGATTGCAAACTTAAATAAAATCGCGGTTACTTTAGATCAGGTGATATCAGAGACAGAGGGCGGGCAAGAGATTAGCGTGGATAGATTGATTACCATTATGGAGTTAATGAAGCATGGCAACCCCTACTCTTTTGTCGTCAGGTATCTTAATGACGAGCAGCTCAAAAGCATTGAAAATAGATTATTAGCCTCGTCTGAAAATAATGGAATCTTAGTAGAAGAAGTTTTTGCACAACTGGAAGGATTGTATCAGCAAGGTGCTGATCCTGCCGGAAAAGAGGGACAGGAGCTTGCCGAACGCTGGTGGAACATGGTAAATGATTTTACAACAGGTGACATTGATATGTTGGGAAGGCTTATTTTGGCTGGGAGAGATATCAGTAACTGGCCTGAAGAGACTAAAAGAATAAGTGATCCTATCGAAAACTTTTTAAAAAAGGCACTTAACATTTATCTTCTTGCGAATGGAATTCAGATTTAGATTCAGAACGAACATGATGAAATATAAAACAGATTTTATACTCATGAACAATTATGAAAGGAGAAATAATGATGAAACTTACAAAGTTTTTGCTAAGTAAGGGTGTTATTTATGCCATCATATTGGCAGCATTTTATCAGATCACGATGGTGGGGCTCTATATTTACGGTTATCACGTCCTACCAAATGGGGTTAATCTACTTGCGATCAATGTGGTAAATCAAGATGGCGATAAAGGAACAGCAATTGAAGAAGAACTTGTTCCAACCTTATCCAAATCATTTAGCAAAGTGATTACTGACAAGGGTTTAGATGAAAGCAAGGAGGAACTTGATAATCGGCAAATACAAATGATAATTGTAATCCCAGAAAATTTTGTGAATGACTTAGCATCCGGAAATTCCAAGCTTGATTTTTATATTGATGAATCAAATACAACTACGGTCGTAAATACTATGGAGGCAGTTGCTAAATCCATAACAGACAATTTTAACCAAGCTATTAATCAGGGTAAACTAACTAACATACTAAATTCTCTCAATGTCAATGTCACTCAGCAAGAAAAGATAACTGAACAGTTGAATAATTCAGTAGTTCAAAATAATGTTTATATTAACAACGCACCCAGCAGTATGGATTATGTAATGGCACCATCATTTTTATCGATAGCAACATGCGCTTCTTCTATGGTTGTTGCGATTGTATTGATGAATATTTTCCTTGCTTTTATCCCTATTATCGGGAAATGGAAAGCTTTTCTGTATGTTGAAATTACAGGATGCGTTATTGCCGTTCTTGCACCCTTGTTTGGAGTAATGATGGCAAGAATCTTAATTTCAATCAGTATACAGAAGTTGGTAATTGTTTATTTACAGCAGATTTTTATGCAAATAACAGCTTTCCAGTTTGCTTTAATATTCTCGGTTTTGTTTGAGCAAAACGGCATCTTTATTAATATACCATTGATGCTTGCGCAGACAATAGCCGGCGGCGGAACCATGCCACTGCAAATCATGCCTGATCTATTCAAAGTGATCAGCTATTTTACCCCTATGTACCCTAACACTCAAATTGACTTTGGCCTATTGTTTGGAGGCCCAATTTTTACTTTCGAGATTCGGTTACTGGCAATCCTAGTCACATCCTCTCTTATACTTTTGTTAATTGTATGGCGTAAATGGCCCGAGAAGGAAGACAGCAAGGAAACAGTGGTGAATAACGTTATTGGCAAGCCAGCAACAGATTAGCGGTAAGCGTTTGACAATGTGAGTTTGGCGGGATTCTCTCCATGTCTTTATTACATACGCTCTCATAAATTATTGGTTTGAAAAGCTTTTTCTTTACTCGTTTGGGATGCCTCGAAGATTCGATCTATTCAACAATATACGACTAGATAAATAAATATTACAGGTATTCCCTGAGTGATTTTACCCCAAATATGATTGTATGCGTTATAATAGTCAGTAGCCAAATGTAAAGCATAATAAATTTAAATGTTGTAAACCAGGAGCATATTGTTGCTGTGGTCTTGTTGAACACAGGATATTGATTAAGCATATGCAAGAGTAATATGTTTTCAAAAACATCAAACAATGCTCTCAATCCGCACAGAATGTAAACAAAGGTTTTAACCTTTGGGGACGTGGGTACAGCATCCGAAATGGTGATCATAGTAATTAAAAAACACAAAATAAAGATAAAATCCAGTACAAGATACTTTTGGTAAGCTATTCGTCCACCCTTACTTATTTGTTCAAAAGTTTGCTTCACTGTTTCACTGATGTAATGAAAACGCATATCCAGCAGACGAAAAGAACTGTTAAATGTTTGAATACTACGTATTCCATGGTCAGTCAAATACATGACCAAAAGACATATAAAAAATCCGAATATGCCGATTATTCTTATTAGTTTTATCAATGAGATGCTCCTCTCTAAAATTTGTATGAGACAAACCGCAACACTTGTAGCGGTTTGTCTCGTACAGTATAATATGGAAAATGACATGAATCAATAAGTTGAAATCAAGTGCTACAAAGGAGATGATTTTGTGGCGGTAAAAAGAGGAGATAGGATATGCTTCAAAGTATTAATCCAACAGCACAGCAATCTCAAAGATGGATCATTCAGGCATTGTTAGATTTAATGGAAATCACAGAGTACAACAAAATCAGTATATCAGCGATTTGCCGAAAGGCGGATTTAGATCGGCGCACATTCTATCGTAATTTTGATTCCAAAAATGATGTGTTGGAGGAATATATCAAGTTTCTGGGCGAAGAGTACATTAAAATGTACGCTACGATTGATAACCCCTGCAGTTACACTGCGGTAAAATTCTTTTTTGAGTTCTGGAGTAGACATTTGAGCTTTATTAAAAAAATAAAGAACTGCGGCTTGAGTGATTTCATTTTTCAGCATTTTGAGAAATTTACGAAAGAACACATAGAACTGCTGATTGGTGATAATATACTAAAGTTACCAATAGAGTATGTATTTGCATATAGAATCGGCGGCTTTTGGAATGCAATGCTGACATGGATGGCTGGTGATGCAATATTGTCTCCAGACGAAATGGCCTCGATCATCACTCAAATATGAAAACATTAAATCTATGTAATTATCAGCTGAAGTCAATAAAGTAGGAAATCAAATATCAACCAAGGGCAATATCATACAAGAATGATGTGAAGATATGTGGTACATTAGATATCAAATCATTAGGAAGGAGGTAACCTCTTGACAAAAGAAATAAGAACAGTGAAATTTGATGTGGAACTTAAAATAGAAGCATATCATTTTCAAGGGATCATGCAAAAATTCCCTAACCATTTTCATGAGTATTATGTAATCGGATTTATCGAAAACGGAAGTCGGTATTTATCCTGTAAAAACAAGGAATATACCATAGAACAAGGAGACCTGTTACTGTTCAATCCCGGAGATAATCATACCTGTGAGCAGATTGATGGTAAAACGCTGGATTATCGCTGTATCAATATTCAACCGGAAGTTATGAGTAAAGCTGTTTATGAAATTACAGGAAGGGACGATTTGCCTTATTTTACAACACCGGTAATTTTTCATAGTGAATTGGTTTCACTATTAAGAGAGCTGCATTTGGTGATCATGCAGGAAGAGAAGGATTTCAGAAAAGAAGAAATTTTCTTTTTGCTCTTGGAGCAGTTAATTGAAGAACATACAGACGAGATGCCATCACCAAATTCAGAACAAAGTATGGAAACTAAGGCCATTTGTGAGTTTTTCGAGAAAAATTACATGAAGAACATCACATTAAATGAATTAAGTAATCTAACCGGGTTAAGTAAATATTATTTGCTTCGCTCCTTTACGAAACAAAAAGGAATCTCACCATACAGTTATCTGGAAACGATACGCATCGACAAGGCAAAAAAGCTTTTGGAACAAGGTGTATTGCCGATAGATGTAGCGTTACAGACAGGTTTTAACGATCAAAGCCATTTTTCAAATTTCTTTAAGAAATTTATCGGACTGACGCCAAAGCAGTACATGAACATATTTAAGGATATGCGTAGTTAGGTATTTAGATAGAAAGGATTTATATGGACGGAAAGAAAGAAACGGCCGGACATTTATTTGCCGTTATCACTATTTTAATTTGGGGTACCACTTTTATATCAACAAAGGTGCTTTTAAAGGCAATTACTCCAATTGAGATACTTTTTTTAAGATTTACAATAGGATTTATTGTCCTGTTGCTAGTGTATCCTCACAGGCTAAAAATAAAAGAGAGAAAACAGGAGTTGTATTTTGCTGCGGCAGGTCTATGCGGAGTCACACTTTATTATTTGTTGGAGAATATTGCCTTAACGTATACTTTTGCTTCCAATGTGGGAGTAATTATTTCAATAGCCCCCTTTTTTACTGCTATCTTTGCACATTTGTTTTTAAAAGGAGAAAGGTTGAAGCTGCAATTTTTTGTGGGTTTTCTTATCGCATTTGCCGGGATTTTTTTCATCAGCTTTAATGGCTTCAGTGTTCTAAATCTAAACCCATATGGAGATATATTGGCTGTTTTAGCTGCGGCTGTATGGGCTGCATATTCTATCTTAACAAAGAAAATTAGCGGGTTTCATTATAACACAATCCAAACTACACGCAGAATTTTCCTTTATGGGCTGGTGTTTATGATACCTGTATTATTTATATCCGGGTTTAGTCCAAGCATTGATCTGCTCATTCAACCTGTGAATTTATTTAACATATTATTCTTGGGACTAGGCGCTTCGGCATTATGTTTTGTCACATGGAACTCAGCAGTTAGAATATTAGGCGCAGTAAAAACCAGTGTATATATCTATATGGTTCCTGTAATAACGGTTGCTACTTCTGTCATTATATTACGAGAAAAAATCACAGGTATTGCTGTATTTGGAATAGTTCTTACGTTAGCAGGGCTGTTTATTTCCGAGAATAAGATTTTAAATAAAAAAGGAGAGCTTAAAAATGAATGATTACGATATGAAATGTGTAATGATTATAGATTCAGAACTGCCAATCGGTGTCATAGCCAACACCTCAGCTATCTTAGGGGTCACAATGGGGAAGCAGATTCCAGAGCAGGTTGGAGCTGATGTTGTCGATGCTACAGAGAAAACACATTTAGGAATCATAACAATGCCAATTGCAATGCTAAAAGGTAGTAAGGACATTTTAAAGGATTTGAGGAAACGGTTGTATACCCCGGAGTTTAGTGATTTAGTTGTTGTTGATTTTTCTGATGTAGCACAATGCTGTAATGTGTATAATGAGTATATTACCAAAGCAGCGTGTGTACCAGAGAAAGATCACACATACTTGGGAGTAGCCATTTATGGAGAAAAGAAAAAAGTAAACAGGTTGACAGGGTTTATGCCTTTGTTACGATAATAAAGAAATAAAAGCTAAATCCTATTTAGTGTGGTTGTCGGCCTGACATTGAAAGGGTTACTTTATATACGATATCAAAAAAGCAAAAGGCAATTGTTATTATTAAAGGATACATACTAAAGGCTTTGGTCAGGTTATTGAAATGCCGATTATTAATTAAAAGCGCAACGGTCCAAATCCATATGAAACGTAATGGTTTTATATTGTGAAGTAACTTACAAAGTTAAAAAAATATTAAATTTCAATGAATTATTAAGGGAAAAAGGAGATTAGTAAAATGAAGAACACAATTGCAATAGTCGGAGATTATCACGAGGGTTATCAGACTCATGAAAAATTGAATGATTCGCTTGAGCATGTGAAAGAAAAGTTTGGATACGATTTTGATTATGAATGGGTTAATACATTAGCGGTTGCGCAACATAAAGATGAAGTGCTAAAAAAATATTGCGGCATATGGAGTGCACCTGGTAGTCCATTTTTAAGTCTTGAAGGAGCATTGTATGCAATCACATTTGCTCGTATTAATAATATCCCCCACATAGGGACATGTGGAGGTTTTCAACATACGATTATTGAATTTGCTAGGAATGTACTCGGTGTTAAAGGAGCACAACATGAAGAATATGATGCAAACTCATCTTCTCTCTTTATTAGTAAACTTACTTGCTCAGATAGTGTTAACTAAGCTATGAAAAAAAGAAATGGAATTTATGGACATTGAAAAGTGAAGAATGTACCTAGAACTAGATGATGAAGCGGTAGTTTCCGCATTTATTCCACGGTCCTCTTGCCAATG
>JAEVZU010000223.1 GCA_023392075.1 Bacillota bacterium
CATAATCTAAATACACTGGATACTCATGTTACAGTTCGGGAAAACTCAGCACCTTATCAGGTAGTAATTCCTGATGTCTATACTGTAGATGTTAATAATATTGGTGTTATGTTTTCCATAGCACCTATAGCAAACCAATACAAAGTTATTATTATTGGATAAAGGAGAATCGTATGACAACATTTGTAGGAAAAGAACTAAAATATAATGAAAATGAAGTTTGGCATAAAGGAAATTTCAATCCTAATGCAATAAAAACAATTTTATTTCAAAATACACAATCAATAAAATTAACTTTTGAAACTAAAAGAGTTGAGATAGGTTTAAAATTTAACAAGACGCTTTCATTAGCCCAATGGCAAATTATGGGTACTATAGTTCTGATGGGAGAAAATCAGTATGTTGATAACGCTCTTTTGGTTATCAAAAACGGTGAAATTATTGAACCGGGTATTGATTACAAGGCAAGTGCCAACAAACATTGGATTGAAAAAATTAATGGTAACTGGGCTGTTGATGATGTATTTGAGTATATAGTTTTTAAAAGTGAAGTATATTAAAGAGTGTGAAAAAATTAGCCTCCAATAATATAACTTCTAATTATACCTTTATTCGACATTGATTATCAGACTTATAATGATATGGGTATAGAGGTATAATTTAGAAAATATTATTTGGAGGTCGATTTGATGAAAATATTTAGCAAGTTATTATGTTTCATGGTAGTGTTTGTTACTTTTATAAGTGTATTTTGTACAGCGAGTTTTGCGGCTAATGGATGGACAGTAAAATCAAGTATGAATGATTCAAGAGGTTTTTTTGAAGTAGTGACATTAAATCAAAAAGTGTTTGCAATTGGGGGTAGTTATGGGACAAATTATCTAAATACCGTTGAAAGATATAACCCCACAGATGACACATGGACTCAGATAGCATCGATGTCGGAAGCACGAAGTGATTTTCAAGTTGTAAATCTTAATAATAAAATATATGCAATAGGGGGTATTAATTCAACTGGGTGTACTAATTCACTTGAGGAATATGATCCAGAAACTAATACATGGACTACAAAAAGTAAAATGAATTATGCAAGATCACATTTTGGAGCAGCTGTTGTTAATGGTAAGATATATGTTATGGGTGGATTTGATGGAAAAAATAATATTAAATCGGTTGAAGAATATGACCCGGATACTAATACTTGGACAGTCAAAGCATCAATGTCAATTAATAGATGTAGATTTATTCCTGTAGTCCTGAATGGACAAATATATGCAATTGCAGGGTACACTGATGCTAATCCTGTAAATTCAGTAGAAGTATATGATCCAGATAAAAATTTATGGACAACAAAAGCACCCATAAGAACCCCAAAGGCATTTTATGAGGTAGTACAACTAAATGGTAAAATTTTTATACTTGGTGGGCACGATAATAGTAATGTCTTTAACGAAGTCGAAATGTATGATGAGATAACAAATACATGGATTGCAAAGGCTCCAATGCTAAATAACAGAAGCGCTTTTCAAGTAGTTGTGGAAAATGAGAAACTATTTGTAACAGGCGGATATGATTCTATATCGGGGGAACTTGAACCTTTAAAATCTACTGAAGAATATGATATCACAACTGATACATGGTCAGAAAAGGAGTCTATGCTATTAGGACATGGATATCATAAAATGATTTTACTTAACGATAGAATATTTGTAATTGGAGGATTTACAAAAACTGTAGAAGAATATGCCTCCATTAATGAACCTGAACCACCAGTTATAACTGGTAATAAGGCTATCCTCGAAATTGTAATGACTAATGGAATAATTAAGGAATACGATTTAACAGCTCAGGAAATTGAGAATTTTCTCAAATGGTATGATAACAGGTCTGCTGGAACTGATAAAGCTTACATATCTATCATTAAGAGAAGCAACGTTAAACCATTCGTAAGTCGAAATGAATACTTACAGTTTAAAGAAATTTATAGCTTTGAAGTGAAGGAATATAAAGAATAATGTATTTACTTAAGGGCATTTGGCTAACCACAGGTGCTCTTTTTCAATGCATATGGATAATATTGCGTCCGAACTACAAGTATAGAACAACTAATTTATCAAGCAAATCTATCTACATCTAGTATTTCTATTAAAACAATAATACTAGATGTAGATAGATAATATTTGTTTCATACTTATAGTTGTAATTTTAGATTTTAAATTACTATTATTTCTGAAGGACAAATTAGAAAAGAAGGTGAAATAATGAATATTAATGAAATTGAATGTTTGGAAAAAGATATCCAGGTTAAAGCAGAAATTATAGTTCAATTATTAGGACTAATAACTGAAACAGGTAACACAGAATTAAGAGATAAAGCATTAGAAATATTAAAGGCTACTAAATAATAGTAGCCTTTAATATTAATTTTTAATACATGTATCTTATTGTAAACAGTGGGTCTTGATGATATTCGAAGCTTAAAATATTTCTATTTACATTTTCCATTGGTTTAATAAGTTCATTTACTTCTACCCCATTTATCGCAATTCCTTTAGTGGCATTTGGGTCAATTTGTGAACCGATTGGCATGATAACAGTCATTTGAACTCTACTTCCATTTGGCATACCTAACCCGCTAAATGGTAATTGCACTTTAAATTCATATGAATTTGGTGCTTCTTTTATAGGATATAGCTTATAATCATATGAAAGCATGTACAAATTATTTGTACCGGTAACAGGTGTAAATGAAGTCTTTTTCATGATGGCTCTTAGCATTAATTTGGCTGCATCAATTTGAACTTCTTGTAAATTTCCTGCTTCTGATTGTGCAATAATATCTTCTGTTCCAGCTATAACTTCATTTGCAAGCATTGGATACATAGAAATATTTGTTGCTTTGAAGAATTCCAAAACTTCTATTGGAACACTTACTCCGCTAGGTATGTACCATTGTTCTTCAGAAGTTAATGGTACATCTGTCTGTAGTAAAATTTCTACATGAACAGAATCAAATTGATTTCCATTAAAACGTGATGTGTGATGTATCATTGCGGTTAAATCTTGTAATACAATATTTGACATAGCAATTCCTCTCTTTTCTACAAAATTTATCTATATAAATTATATCCTTTGATGGTGGGATATGTCAAATGTGTAAATAAAAAGACTAATTAATTAAGAAGAATAATTGGTACTTTTTAAATCAAAAACTTAATATTTAAATATTATTATAAAAATAAAGAGACAGGTTTGCCCTCAACAATCGTCCTGTCTCTTTTTGTATGCTTACAAAAAATTTTAGACAATAGAGTTGAATAATTTGGAAAAGATAAACACATTAAAAGCAACAATTGTTACAGTATTTGCCACAATCTCAGCCTGTCTTGGTTGGTTTGGATGTCTTGTAGTAATATTTATTGCAAGTATGACAGGAGATTGGATAACAGGTATGATGACAGCTTTTAAAAATGGTGAATGGAGCAGTAAAATAAATAGATTGGGTATATGGCATAAGTTCGGGAGTATAGTAGCTGTTTTAGTTTCAGCAGTACTTGATATTGTTATTGGTATGGTCGTTAATAATATACCAAGTGTTACATTGCCATTTACATACACAGTACTGTTATGTCCGATTGTACTTGTTTGGTACATAATCGGAGAACTCGGCAGTATCATAGAAAATGTAGGAAGGATGGGAGCACCAGTTCCGGCCTTTTTAAAGAGGATTATTGCGGTATTTAAGAATACTGTTGATGAAGTCGGTGATAAGATAGTTGATAATAAGTAAATAGTTTTTTATATGGGTGAGGGTAGTTTAACGGCTATCCTTTTTTATTTTACAATAAAAATTGCTGATATGATTTTAAAAATGATACTAAAAAAGTATACCTGTCTTAATTTTTTTCTCTTTTTTTGAGAAATTGCTATATTGTTAAAATGTTGAAAAAAGTGTATAATGTACGAAGCAAAACATATGTACATTTTTTGAAAATATCATATGGTACGAATCTGAAACCCAGTCAAACCGTATTGTCAACGAAGTAAAACACATCAACAGAGTGGTGTATGACATAACTTCAAAGCCGCCGGCTACTATCGAGTGGGAATAATCACCGAGCGCTGCCCAAAGGCAGATAAAGCGAAGGTGATTATTGCGCAGCGCAAGGAGAAATGCGACCGGGAGGGAGCAGGGCGACTATGTGGCAAGCCGGGTACATTAGTGATTTTTACTGATTAATAGTAGTGGTTTAAGACTTTTGACTGAATAAGATAATTATAAATGTGTGTATGATGTTTGTTTGAAAAATAGTATATCATACACACTTTTTTTACCCCTTTTTGATGTTTTTTTACGGTGTTCTAGCTGTGCGGCAATGGGCACCGCATCTTTGGTTCTTTCTTTGAGGAGTAAGAAAGAACAGTTTTGCCTAGTTAATCTCTAATTCCAGTATTCCTTTAAATACTATGGAAAATTGGGCAATGCTTTGTGCCCAGTTTGACACCGGCATAGACAATTATATCCACTGCGGCCAGATATAATGATTTCTTTAAAGCATCATCCATCTTTGTTTTCCAAGGTGGCATACAAAAGAAATAAAAAAGTAGCGATTTCAAATAAGAAACCGCCGCCTCGCAAAATTTCATATGCCGTTCGGGTCGCACTCCTGCGTTGCCCTATCCTGCATATGAGTAAAAGCATTATTATTCTACCCCAATAACAAAATGTTTATATATGAGAGGGTTGAATCCATTGTCCCTGTAAAAGGGTCCAATGCCCCTTTTACACAGGGGTTATAAACATAAATAGTCTTATGTATTCAAACGAAATTAATCCCAAAAATTAATATAATCTCGCGAAACCCATCCCTAAGTACCAGTCGACATTCTTTTAACATAAAACCAGGTACCATTCGATTGATTCCAGCTTGTATCAAAATCAACAGAGATTTCTTCATTATTGTACATAAGCTCTAAAATACTTCCGCTAGTGGATGGTGAAGTACGTAATCGAACTCCATTACCTACTATGTTTGCATTTGGGTCACTTAAAGCCTGGACGAAGGAGACATCATTAGATTTGAGATTCTGAAGTTCTGCAGCTTGTGCAGGAATTACTCCTTGGATACTTATTAAACAGATAGCAGAGGCAACTGCTATCACCTTTTGAAGTTGTTTTTTAAACATAATATAACTCTCCTTTAAATTAAATAAAGTTTTATGAGATATAGCACGTTTAACTACAATTTCATGAAATTATGATAATATTATCATAATTTCAAGATATGTAAATAAAAACGTTTAAAAATGTAAACTTTTAAATTATCTGTATTTAATAAATTATATGTTGTTATTTGTAACGTAAGTCAGTAACAGTTCATATTCTTTGGATGGTAGTTCCTGGGCATTTGAGAGCACCCCTCCGGTTGGTCCTCCAGCAGCGTCTGTCAGTGCTATAGTTTTACAACCAAATACGTCACCACGATTAAAGTACATGGTTCTGTATATAGAGAATGGGGCATTCTATACTACAATATCGGCATCGAACAGTCAGTCTGGTAGCGTTGGTACATCAATTTCTTTCGGCACTTCAAAGTCATGGTCAATATTATGCATCACATACTGCAACAGATACGACTGGAAATCTATCGACATCGTTTTATTCAATATGTTATTATTAACGAGAGGAGTGAAAGCAAATGAATAAGAATAAATTAATTATTCCAGTTATAATAGTAATTAGTTCTATTATTGTTTCAATCCCCATATTTGCAACCCAGCTTTTAAATCTTGAAGATGATGTAAAAACTAAATTCGAGGTCGACAAAAAAAATTCTCAAAAGAATACTACACTAACTAAAAATCAGCAAGAGTCTGAAAGTAAGCTGGAAGCAAAGCTTAATGATGCTTGGAAAGACATCAAAGATGAATTTAATATCAAAGAGGAATCTTATTTGAGGGTTGATTTAGGTGGAATCATTGATGTATTAAATGGAAAGTATCCTGAGTTTAATGATCCGGAATATATAAAAGAAATAAATTGTATATTAGATGAAAACTTAGCCAATATACCACAAGGTTCACTAATACCCAATATCTTATTAAAAAAGGATAAAACTGAAATATTATATACGTATAAATTGGCAGACGGCAGCAATTGTTTCCGGAGGTACTACAAGGATGGTGAATCTTGGACTTCGTCGGCAAAGATTATAAAAAGTGGCAAAGCTGTACTCACCAATTAAATTAATTGAAATATTAACTTATAAAATAAAAACCTGGCATATAAAAGCTAGGTTTTTATTTTATTGTATAGAAAAACACCAGCTATGCTGGCAATTGTCGTCAATTTAAGAACAAGATAAAGAAAAAAATTTGAAGTAAACAATGATTTACTTATAGGAAAATATAGACTTTAATTACAAATTAATATAACATTATACAATAAAATACAAGTGCTTACAGGCAAATAAATGATTAGGGGAGTGATTTCTTAATGGCATCTATTCTAACCAGGAAAAAAAGCATTATCCGAAAGCCTGTTTCTTACTTATGTACAGGGCTAATCTTAATAGTTGCAGGATACATAACGTTTAATTATTCAGACTCAATTGTAAATGTTTTGAAAACATTTTTCCGAGGAGTAATTAAGGTACTAAAGGATTTCATCAGTCCTTTAACTGAGATTAACATTCCTTTGAATGTGCCTACAATTATAACTGTTGTTTTATTAGCATTAAGCGTATGGTTTATCGTAAAAGGGATCAAGAGCATCATACATAACTTTAAAGACTCTGATGTTATAAGGCTTTTGTCAAAACTCCCCGGCGATTATTATTTGTTTAATGATGTTAACATTGAAAACAACTCAATTGACCACATCGTGGTTTGTCCTAAAGGCATATTTACCATAGATACAAAGAATTGGAAGAATACCGCTCAAAAGAATTTAAAGTATAATAAGCAGTACAATATGATAAAGCAGGGAATATTGAATTCTAAACTTTTAAATGATTTTCTGCAGAAGAACCATACAGGAAATTATTTTGTCAATACAATTGTTGTATTTGCCGACTGGGATGAGAAATTGAAAGAACATTTCTCTGATATACCGGTATTGCAGCCGGAACAATTGGCACAACATATTACCAGTTTTCCTGATAAGTATACCGTCGATGAATGTAAAAAAATTGCCGATACACTGAAATTTAATTTATTTACACAGGTAAGTCCTAATGAAGAAAAGAGCAGGAATGATGAAGACACTTCAAAGAAGAAATCAGTTAAGAAGATATGATTAGTAAAGCATGAAACAGCACAACATTTTGCATATAAGGTTTATATTTAAGCCTATTTTGACGATGTATTAAACATATTGACTGCCAAAGGTAAATATGTGGAATGCCCTGTATAATTATTTTTTAAGGACAGAGCTTATTTCTGGTGATAGGATGATTGGCTGGATGACTTGAAAGAAAAAACAAGTTCCAGCCTATTGAATGATAGCAAAGCTGGTTGCAAACTCCACATTTGTTTAATAAGTCGAAGCATGCTTATTATTCTACAGTAGATAAAACAGGAGAAGAGAATTGAGTAAGGATATTATATTTAAAACAAATGAATATGTATTTAGTTATAGAGTTGCAGGAGTATTACTGCATAATGGAAAAGTTCTATTGCAAAAACCCCCGAATGAAACAGCATATGCAATTCCCGGCGGGCATGTTGCACTTGGAGAAACAAATGAGGAGACATTAGTTCGCGAATTTAAAGAAGAAATAAATGCAGATATAAAAGTAGGTAAGTTAAAATGGGTAGGAGAACTATTTTTTCCATGGGGAGATAAGCCATGTCATCAAATCTGTTTATTTTACAATGTAGCTTTGATCGACGATTCGGCTGTACCACTTAATGGAGCGTTTTGGGGAGCAGAACAATTAGAAGACAAATCGTTCAAATTAGAATTTTCCTGGATTGATATTAAAGATATAGAGTCAATAGAATTGTATCCTGTTGAAGCAAAAAAATATATGGCAGAAGGATTAAATCAAGTTGAACATTTTGTTTATAAAGAACTTTAAATGGACATTGTGATTTATATATTGGCATGGATATTTCTCAGAGCTTGAGAAATATGCTTCTTGGCATAGTCGGTTCTACTATATGGATTTTATATCTTTTGCAATCAAAAAGAGTTGAGAGGACATTTGTAAAGTAGGGTGTAGACAATACGGAAGAGCCCTGGAACTCTAATTCCTTATTGCATCTACATATATGTAAAGAGATAGCAGCCGTTATCTCTTTTTGGTGTCCCATATTTAAGTTAAAGTTTTTCAAATTGAAAACATAAGTAAAAGGTTGTGAAACATGGGGCAAGTTACTTATATGAAAATAAATGGTTTATAGCAGATTTGCCCGGGAGCCGAGAGTGGTGTAAAATAAATATCACTATGAAAGGGTTCCGTAGAAGGAGAAAAGTAAAATTTCTACGGAAGAGATGCGTCGGGTTTGTCAAATCCTCCCGAGAGGTATTTTGAATGTCTACATAATCTGTAAAATGCATCAAAACATTAAAATGAATAAGATTGGAATCCCGGCAGGCAGAAATCATTGAGTTATATCGCAGAAGAGCAGTTAACGGTATTATTGGTTGGTAAGCTTTACTCTGCCTGAATAAATTTTGTATTATTTCATATTTGAGGCACTAGAAAGGAGTATGTATGTCTAACTTATTATCTGCACTTTCCAAAAGGTCGTTTCATAAAAGAAGCCGATTACTCATTTGGTGGATATGTTCTTATTTGATTGTTTTGGTTATTTCCATTATTTTTGGAACGCTTATTTACTTTCAGACCAGCAAGGTACTTCAAGAAGAGATAACAAATGCTAATTTATTAGTTTTAAAGCAGGTTTGCGGAGGAATAGATTCAAGATTTGAAGAACTGAAAAAAACTGTTTTTCAACTTGTACTTGACAAGGATATTCAAGATCTTGGGATAATACAAGATCCAATGAATAATATACAAATCTACCGTATGGCAACAATTATAGATAAACTGCGTATTTATTCAACTTCTAATGATTTTATTACAGAGATTGCAATTTATTATCCGAAATTGAACAAAGTCTTAAACAATAATTCCAACTATTATCCCGATATGTATTATCAGTATGGTTTGCCGAAGTATTGGAACAGCTATGATGAGTGGCTGTCAAATATGGATGGTATTGTTGCTTCAAAACTTTTGACAGGAAAGGCTTTTAAGAGTAAAAACTCCGACTCGGCGCCATTACTCTATATAAATCCAATGGGATATGATAATAATACCAGCAAGGGAACTATACTAATAAAGCTGGATGAGGAAAAAATTTTAAAGTCAATGAATCTGGTTACCTTAAAGCCAGGAGTCTGTATGTTTATAACAGATAGAAACAATAACCTTGTCTTTTCGCAAAATAATGGAATTGTTAGTGAAATACCTGATTTTACAACCTTTAAAGTCATGGGGGAAGGGGTACGGAAAATAAAAATCAATAATGAAGTTTATATCCTTTCCAGTATTACTTCAAAAGTAAACGGTTGGAATTATTCTGTATTAAGTTTGCGCAGTACATATATGCAGCGATTGGAATATATTACTACAGTCGCATTGAAAACAACATTATTTATGCTGATTTGTTGTATGGCAATTTCTATTATGCTTGCCTACAGGAATTATCAGCCGGTGCAACGCTTGGTGAGGTTTGTTTCCCGTCTGGGTGTTGAAAAAGGAAGGTATCAATCTGAATATAGTTTTATTGAAAAACAGTTTGAAAAAATTAATTCTGATAATACGCATATGTCCACAGTATTGAAAGTTCAGTCAATACGTTTAGGTAAAAACTATCTGTATAATCTGATGCGGAATGTTACAAATAATGAATCACCGGTATTGGATGTCCTGGCTTTATACAATATTGAGTTTGTGCATAAAAATTTTATTGTATTTCTAATTATCTTCTCAGAGAATACCAGTCTTTTTCCAACAAATGAATTATTGGAAGAACTGCCTCAGACTATTGAAGAGTATATTAACGAGCAGATTGCCGAATCTCAGGCTTATTGTTTTTATACTGATCATATGCTGTCCGGTGTTATAAACTTTGACGAACAGTCCATACAAAAGTTAATATATGCGATAAACGGCCTTCACAAACATTTATTGGAAGATCATCATTTGCGGCTTTCAATAGTCGTAAGTGATACACATCAAAGTATCTATTCTATATCCGAAGCATATACGCAAGCAATGCATATGTATGAAAAGTGTTTAGTTAATGGGAATAATCGTGTACTTGTTTATGGAGAAGATACACTGAATGTAACCCTGGATAGGATATATTATCCGCAGGAGATGGAACCAAGGATTATCAATAATATTTTAGCTGCTAATATTGACCAGATTATGGAAAGCTTAAATAAGGTTTTTGAAGAGAATTCAAAATTGAATCTTTCAAAAAGACAATTACGTTTTATATCTTATAACTTATGTACTTCATTGATTAAAGGAATAACAGAAGCATGTAAGGTTTATGGAATTGAAAAGGAATACTTTATTGAGTATACAGAACAATTAATCGACTGTAAAGATATAGAATCACAATATAGTCTGATACAGAAAGTGATGTCAGAGCTGTGCACTGCAATAGCAAAAACTCAAAAAAATAATTCAAACGGGCTTGATAAAAAAGTGGTTGAGTATGTTAAAGCAAATTTCCACAATCCGGAACTTAATGTTTACTACATTGCGGACAAACTAGCAGTTAATCCTGCCTATCTTTCCAGGATGTTTAAGGAAAAGACCGGGGAAATTCTCTCAAACTTTATTGCCCAATATAGGATTCAACAAGCTGAACAGCTTTTGTTATCCGGAGAAAACGTAGTTAATATTTCAAACCGTGTTGGTTTTTACAATCCAAACACGTTTATCAGAACCTTCAAAAAGTTACGTGGTATCACACCTGGCAAGTATAAAGAGATAAAGAAAAACAATGGTAATGAATAGTATATGGTATAAAAGCAGATATTGAAAAGTAGATATTCTGCAATGGAGTACGTAGTAAAATAGTCAGGTAAGGAGTGTCGGAGTTTAAAGCCACTCCTTCTTCTGTTTTAAAAGTAATTCCTTCTATGAAATTACGCTTAGTGTTCAGGCATCTGCGGATGATTACACCCAACTTGTTTGTACACCGGGTACTCAATCAGTAATTAACATTTCAATAATGTTGGTTTTTACAATTCCAACACATTTATCAGGCCTTTCAAAGAGTTACGTTGTATCACATTTATCAAGTATAAAAAGATAAAGAATAGCAAGGGTAATCAATAGTATATATAGTATAAAAACAGATATTTAAAAGGTAATATTCTGATGATTCAGGTGGAAGATTGTATATATTTATTTATGGCCCGGGTTGTTATCATAATATCGAATCAACATAAGGTGCACCTATATTGATTGCAAAATTAAAAATTTCAGGAGGAAAGTGACAGATGAAAAGAAAGATGAAAAGAGTAGTAATAACCTGTTCGTCATTTTTACTATGTATTTTGATGGTTCTTCAATTAACTGCATGTTCAAAGGCAGAGTCACAAACAGGGTCAAGTGCATCAGCAGAAAATGAAAGAATTAAACTTACATTCTGGACCGGACTCGGTAATAAGGTCGCTGAACAGCTGAAAACCTGGGATGAAATTGAGTGCTGGAAGGAAATTGAGAACAAATTCAACGTTGATTTTGAATTTATTCATCCCCCGGTAGGGCAGGAAACAGAGAATTTTAATTTGATGATTGCAACCAATACGCTGCCGGATATAATTAACTCCGGATGGAGAGATTTTCAGGGAGGCGGTCCCAATAAGGCAATCAAAGATGGGATTATACTTGATTTGACTTCTCTTATGCAAGAGCATGCGCCAAACTACATGGCACTTTTAAAGGAAAATCCTGAATGGAAGCGTCAGGCTGTCACTGACGAGGGAGTTTATTATAATTTTCCATATATTTTTCAATCCAGGCTTGCAAACTCATTTATTGGCTTTCAGATCAGGCAGGACTGGCTGGACAAGCTCAATCTGAAAATGCCTGAAAATATAGATGACTGGTACAAAGTGCTTACAGCATTCAAGAATGGTGATCCGAATGGAAACGGTAAAAACGATGAGATACCATTTGTTCCTTCAAAATCCCACAATTCTCTGAGACATTTTAAAATGGCGTTTGGTCTAAGTGAATATTTTGACGGATTTTTCCTTGATAAGGATAAAAAAGTGCAGTATTCATACCTGCAGCCTCAGTATAAAGATTATTTGCAAACAATGAAAAAATGGTACGCAGAAGGACTGATCGACCCTGAATATATCAGTATTGACAATAAAGTCTTAACCTCAAAAATGACAAGCGATCAGGTCGGTGCTACTTATGCAGGTTATGGAATGGGCTTTCTGGGTAACTGGACCAGTATAATGAAAAATGAAAAAAAGGATGAAAACTTCTTCTTAGTCGGAACACCTTTCCCTAAAGCACCAGACGGTAACGCATACGGATTCAGTGATACATTTGTAACCGGCAGCGGAGCTGCAATTTCCACATCTTGCAAAAATCAGGAACGGGCAGTAGAAATACTGGATTACCTCTATTCTCCTGAAGGACATTTGTTGGTAAATTTCGGAACTCCGGACAAGGTATACAGTATGGTTGATGGAAAACCGGAGTACAAAAAGGATGAATTACTTAAACAGGAACCGGGCTTGTCAATAGATTCAATTTTGGTAAAATACGGTATGGCTTGCCAGGGGGGACCATTTGTTCAGGATGAGGCATATTCAAGAATGGTTGCATCAACCTATCCGGGACAAAAGATTGCAGCTGAAAACTATATGAAAGCATCCATAGATTGGATGATACCTCCTGTAACTCCTACAATGAGCGAAACTTCAGAACTTTCGGCAATAATCAATGATGCCAAAACATTGATGGAGGAGTATGAAGCGAAGGTAATAATGGGCATAGAATCTATTGATAAACTGCCTGTAATGGTTGATAATCTACAGAAATTAAAAATTCAAAGAGCGATAGATATTAAACAACAGGCAGTAGACCGTTATTACAAACGTTAATAAATATCAGGTAATATGGTAATGACATTTTGCCATTACCATATTACCGGGAGGAGAGGTATATGCTGAAGAAAAATGCAATTATTACTGACTTTAAGAGAAACAAATCCATCTACATTATAGCCTTGCCGGTTGTACTTTACTTTGTTATCTTTAAATATCTGCCGATGCTTGGATTAACTATCGCGTTTCAGGACTTTCAGTGGAGAGTTGGTTTTTTTGGTAGTCAGTGGGTCGGATTGAAGCATTTTATAGATTTTTTAGACGGCTATTATTTCTGGAGAATTATTCGAAATACAATGTTAATAAATCTATACAGCCTGCTTTTTGTATTTCCTATGCCTATATTGCTGGCACTAATGATTAATGAAGTAACATCAAATAAATTTAAAAGGGTAGTTCAGACCGTTTCATACCTGCCGCATTTTATTTCGGTTGTTGTATTTTGCGGTCTCATTATGGATTTTGTTTCTCAGAATGGTTTGATCAACTATTTACTGGGGCTGTTCGGCCAGTCAAAAACAAACCTTCTTACCCGTCCTGAGTTGTTCCGGCCCATATTCATAATTTCAGATATATGGAAAAGTGTCGGATGGAATTCGATAATATATCTTGCCGCTTTGGCAAGTATAGATACACAGTTGTATGAATCAGCCGATATAGACGGAGCTTCACGCATGAGGAAACTTATAAGTATAACAATTCCAAGCATATCACCTACTATAATTATCATGCTGATACTAAAGATAGGAAGTATGATGAATGTGGATTTTGAACGGATAATTCTTTTGTACAATCCGGTTATTTATGATACTGCGGATGTAATTTCCTCATATGTATACCGCAAGGGCTTGCTGGAAATGAATTTCAGTTACAGTACGGCGGTTGAGCTTTTTAATTCGGTTATTAACTTTGGTCTTGTATTCTTTGCCAATTGGTTTTCGCGGAAGGTAAATGAGACAAGCCTGTGGTAGCAGACAACATTTAGGGGGAGTTGTTTAAAATGGGAAAGAAAATGAATCGAATGACTTCATTTGATGCAGTCATTATAGTAATACTGTCTATTGTCATTCTTGTTACACTGTATCCTATGTACTATGTAGCCATAAGCTCAGTCAGTAATCCAACAAGATTGATAAGTCATCAGGGTCCTTTGTTTTATCCCTTAGGCATTGATTTTTCCTCATATAAGCTGGTTTTCGACAATCCTATGATCAGCAGAGGGTATATAAATACTATCCTTTATGTTATTGTTGGAACCACAGTTAATGTCACAATGACAATTCTGGGTGCATTTGTACTGTCCCGTAAAGGACTTTATTGGGGTAAATTGTTAAGGCTTATGGTTGTTTTTACTTTATTTTTTTCCTCGGGGTTGATTCCCTTCTATTTGGTAGTTGATAAAGTCGGCCTTATGGGTAATTGGCTTGCAGTTATAGTTCCATATGCCATCAACCCGATGAATTTAATAATTATGCGTACTTCATTCATGACTATTCCGCAAAGCCTGGAGGAAGCTGCACGATTGGACGGAGCAAAGGAAATTTATGTTCTGTTCAGGATTATTGTGCCGCTTTCAATGCCTATTATAGCAGTAATGATTCTGTTTTATGGGGTTGGACATTGGAGCTCCTGGTTTAGTGCAATGATTTTTATAAAGAAAAGAGAAATGTTTCCGCTGCAGCTTATATTGCGTGAAATATTAATAACAAACAGTACCGAAAGCATGATGACATCTGTGGGAGGTTCCGATAAGGCTCCGTTAACTGAAACTATAAAGTATGCAACTATTATAGTCGCAACAGTACCGATTCTGTTGGTATATCCATTTCTACAGAAATATTTTATTAAAGGTGTTATGGTAGGCGCCATTAAGGAATAGAACTTATATATTTAACATGAGAGAGGATGGTAATAATGAATAATGGTAAAAAGCCGAATATTGTCTTAATATTGTCAGATCAGCACCGGTTTGATGCAATATCGTGCAACGGCTCCATATGCAAAACTCCTGCTATTGATTGGATTGCACAAAATGGTATGAATTTTACACAGGCATATACGCCGACAGCTTTGTGTTCACCGGCGCGCGGCAGCATAATGACAGGCTTGTATCCGCATAATCATGGTCAATTGGCTAATACGGATAACTTTAACGGTGTTTTTGACCAACAAATTCTGGATAAGCAATCCTACCCTTATTTTCTAAAACAGCAGGGATATGTTACAGGTATTGCAGGTAAATGGCACCTGCCAAAGGGCGGTGACTGTGAGCATTGGGGGTTTGACCGCTGGCATACGGAAGGTGAATACTTTAAGTTACTCAGGGATAAGGGAATTAATTTTGAATACGGACGGAGCAATGTCCAGCCTATAGAGTGGGGCGGAGATGCTACTTTTTGCGGACGTTCTGCTCTGACTGCTGAAAATACAGAAGAAACATGGATAACCAATAATGTACTTGATATGATAAATGATTTTTCTTCCGGTGAAAAGCCGTTTATGGTGGCTTGTCATTATTTTGCGCCGCATTTCCCGTATTCGGTACCGGCACCGTTCGATACTATGTACAATCCGGAGGATATTGAACAATGGCCTAATTTTAAGGATATGTTCATTAATAAGCCAACCGTACAACAAAAAGAGATGCTGCGGTGGAATGCCAGCCATTTGACGTGGAAAGACTGGCAGAAGGCAATAGCTGCATATTATGGCTATTGTACATATATGGATACTCAAATACAAAGGATAATCGACCGCTTGACAGAAAAAGAATTAGTAAATGACACATTAATTATTTATACGGCGGATCACGGTGATATGCTGGGAAGCCACAGGATATTCAATAAGGGTATGAATATGTATGATGAGACCCATCATATACCATTCTTTGCAGCATATCCGGGATTCATTGACAAAGGAGGTAGATGTGATGAGTTTATCAGTACGGTAGACTTGATGCCAACACTTCTTGACATTGCCGGAGCAGAAGTGCCGGAAAATGTTGACGGCTGTTCAATATTGCCGCTTATCCAGGGTAAGATTCCTGAGGACTGGAGAAAAGATGTAATGTGTGAGTTCCATGGTTATGAGCCTGCATTATGTACTATTCGAATGGTTCGTACAAAAAAATGGAAATACATATACAATCCCTGCAGTGAAGATGAGTTATATGATTTGGAGACAGACCCTGAAGAACTTTACAATCTGGCACCTATGCTTGCATATAAGCATGTTCTCAGGCGTATGAAGGAAAGAATGGTATATTGGCTGAGAAAGACAAAGGATAGTATAGTTGAAGAAGATTCCTGGAAGGGTAGTCCGTATGATCTTTTTATTTCAAAGAGAGAAGAATAAATAGTTAAAGGAGGCAGAAGAGTGCAGAAGAATTTTGCTGTTGGATTTGAAAATGTAGATATAGATAATGGGTTTTGGCAGGATAAACAAAAACTTAATTCAGAGGCAATTTTATTTGCGGTATGGGAAAGATTCAAGGAAACAGGCCGTTTTGATGCGTTCAAATTTGACTGGAAGGAAGGAATGCCGCACAAACCGCATATTTTCTGGGATTCCGATATCGCAAAGTGGGTAGAAGCGGTAGCATATGTAGTCTTGAAAAAAAGGGATGAAAAGCTTGAACAGGCAGTTGATGAACTTGTTGATTTAATAGAAAAAAACCAGGACGGGACCGGCTATTTTAATGTTTATTTTACAGTAGTTGAACCTGATAAGAGATGGACAAAAAGAACCGAACATGAATTGTATTGTGCCGGACATCTGATTGAAGCAGCTGTTGCCTACTATAACGCAACAAAACGGGATAAGTTTTTAAAATTAATGTGCAGCTATGCCGATCATATTGAAAAGGTTTTTAAAATAGAAAGGACTGCAGCTTTTATTACTCCCGGACACGAAGAGATTGAACTTGCACTTGTAAGACTGTATCACTGCACAGGAGAGAAGAGATATCTGGAATTAAGCAAGTTTTTTATTGATAACAGGGGGAAGGATGATCCGAGCATGTACTATCCGTGGGCAAATTCAAGGTATGCTCAGGATCATTTGCCGGTCAGGGAACAATCCACAGCTGAAGGACATTCCGTAAGGGCTGTGTACCTTTATTGCGGTATGGCGGATATCGCATACGAATATGAGGACCATGAATTGTTCAATGCCTGCAGGCGTATTTTTGAAAACATGGCTTATAAAAAAATGTACATTACAGGGGGAATCGGTTCTTCTTCAAATGGAGAAGCATTTACGATAGATTATGATCTGCCGAATCAATCAGCATATGCGGAAAGCTGCGCAGGCATAGGTTTAGTAATGTTTACAAAGAGAATGCTGCTTATGGATGCCGATGCATTTTATGCAAATATCGCAGAAAGAGCAATTTATAACGGATTTTTATCCAGTACTTCTTTGGATGGAACGGCGTTCTTCTATGAAAATCCGCTTGAAATTGATCCAAAGCTTCACAACAGGGACATATGCATAGGAGATGGGAGAACAAGATTTCCTTCAATGGAACGGCAAAAGGTTTTCGAATGTTCATGCTGCCCGCCAAACATATCAAGGTTTATAGCTTCATTTGGTGATTTGCTCTATACGTATAATAATAATACAATTTATATTAATCACTATGCCAACAGCATTTCAAATTTTAATATCTGCGGAAAAGATATTGGCATAAAACAGGAAACTAAGTATCCCAATGACGGAAATATAAGCATTAATGCTAAAGGAGTTATGGGAATGGCATTATCTATAAGAGTACCTTATTGGTGCGAAAACTTTAATATTCAGAGCAATGGCAGTGATGCCAGCTATGAATTACATAAAGGTTATGCTTATATTAAATGCCCAAACGACACCATTGTACTGGATATTGAATTTGAAATGAAGCCGCAGCTTATAGAAGCTTCACCAAATGTTCAGGAAAATTCGGGAAGAGTAGCTTTGCAAATGGGTCCTATTGTCTATTGCCTGGAGGGAATAGACAATGGCAGCAATCTAAGAGATATAGCTATATGTGAAGCATTGGATTTAAAAATGAAATATGACGAGGTACTTGGGCTGGATGTGATTGAAGCAAAAGGATACAGAAGGGATCCGGAGAATTTTGCAGAGCTTTATCAACCATTGAAAAACAAATATATACCACAAATTCTTAAGTTTATTCCTTACTATGCATTTGCAAACAGGGGGCAGACTGAGATGATCGTTTGGACTTTAAAAATGAAGTAGAAGTTGAGATGATTGTTTGGACTTTTAAGAAAAGTTGAATAGCATCTTAAAGATTGGTTTTGGATAAAGGACGCAGTCAGCACCTTCAACTGTAAGCTGTTGACAATGTCCTTTATCCTTATGCCTTGACAAAGGAATGTTTTATCTATACAATATAACTATATGGTTAGTTATTATGGAGGATATACCATGAATAAAAGAGACGCAGCAGAAACAAAAGCAAGAATTCTATCTGTAGCAGAAGATATTTTTTCAAGGGCTGGCTTTGATGGAGCCCGGGTCGATGATATCGCCAAAGAAGCAGGTGTAAACAAGGCGCTGATTTATTATTATTTCAAGAGTAAAAATGATATACTGGAAACGCTTTTTTCAAATCTTATGGAAGCTGCAAGAAAAATGCTGGTCACATCAATGGAGGGCACACCAGACATTTGTGGAAATGATGGTTATAGAAAGTTGTTTGATATATATATCCGGTTCGTATCTCAAAAGAGAAAAATTATCCAGGTGGCTGTTGCGGAGTCAGCAAAAGCAAATGTATCACTGTCTGTTGTTATGGCATTGGGAAATTTGATTATCAACGCTGAGATTGAAGCACTTCGGGCTGAATATGAAAAGAAAGGTCTGCATTTTCCTGCGGATAAACAGGAACTGCTGGTTATGGAATTCTTTACGGGGTTCATTCCTTTCTTAAGCTATGCTTTATACAAAGATCAATGGGAAACTCAATACGGAATGAATGAGGAAGCATTGCAAAATAACTTTTATGAGGCATTTAAGAAAACCCATTTGGCAGCGCATTTGCCAAAATAAAAAATTAAATATTTTTATATAACCTATTATAATTAGTTATATTTGAATGGGTAAGTAAAATAAAGCAAATAATTTTTTTGCGCAGTATTAACTATATGGTTAGTTAATACAAGAGAGGAGAATTTAGTATGGAAGACAGTGTAAGAGCGGGAAGAATTTCATCAGAATTAAAAAACACTCAGGGAAAGATGGATGAAGCACTGGGTGCAGCGCGTTCTTCAAACAGCTTCAGAATTTTTAAGGATCAGGAGACCGACTGGGCCTTTAAGCGGACACTAGAAGCTATGAGTGAAAAGGCTGCGGAAGTAGGCGATTGCCTGTACGCCGCCCGGCTTTTGGATGAAACCGACGGAGAAAGCTGGATAAGAACCTGGGAAGACCTCGGTACCCGAATTGAGAGACAGGCGGACGAAGCTCTGGAGAAAAAACAAAAAATAGCGGCGCGGTATGGCTACTGGCGGGCTTGTAACTATTACCGCACTGCTGAATATGGCACTTCACCTTTTAACCCCCGTCATTTTGAAATCTGGCATAAGAGTGCCGAATCTTTCCGCAAATCCTGTAATCTATTTAGTCCACCACTGCAATACGTCGAAATTCCCTATAACGGTAAATATATGCCGGGATATTTCTGGCGGCCGGATGACACTGATACAAAACGTCCCACACTTATCTTTGCAGGCGGAAGTGATTCTTCGGGAGAAGAGGTTGTCTATTTTGCAGGTCCTTCAACCATTCGCAACGGGTATAACTTTTTCACCTTTGAATATCCTGGTCACCGCGGATGTGTGCATATTCACCCAACACTTACCAAGCGTACTCATTACGAGGATGCTTTTAAAACCGGGATTGATTTTTTGAAAAATCTCAAGGGGGTTGATGACAGAATAGCTCTTTCAGGATGGAGCTATGGCGGTTATGTGGTAAGCCAGGTGGCAATCCATGAAAAACGTCTGAAGGCAGTAATACCAGACAGCCCTATTGTTGACCTTTACGGTGTTTGTGAAAAGTTCTATGGTGCAATCCTTGCGCGCCTTAACGGACTTTCCGAAGCCGAAGAGCACAAAGCGTTCAATGATGTGCTGGCGGCATATCCGGTAAAAAAGGCATTTATAGAATATCAGCTTTGGTCATGGGGCATGAAAGGGAAAACACTGTTGGATTTTATGAAGTCCGATATAGCAAGGGAATCGGTGATTACCCGTGATCTTCATAAAATTACCTGCCCTGCATTGGCCCTGGTTGGGGAAGGAGAGGGGAATGTAATGATTGACCAGGCAAGAGAGTTTATTAACGGTATTTCCTCGACAACGAAAAAGTTGCATATATTTAATCTTAAAAATGACGGCAGTAACGACCACTGTCAGCTGGACAATATCACACGAGGCATGGATGTCATATTTGACTGGTTAAATGAAGAGGTTTTTGATTATAAGCCCGAACTCATATGCTGTCTGTAACTTTGTTATCATTCTTGAGGTCAGCAGCGTGATATTTATACATACCATATGATATTCCAGGGAAAAATAGCTTTTATAATTAGAAATTTTTACACTGCAAGATTAAAAGGCACTTGACTGTACTCTGAGAGACTGTCCAAAGTGCCTTTCTTAAAAAATGAACTGTGGTAAACGGAAAGTATAACAACAAAACGCATCAATTTTCAACAAACGGTAACTTTTTAAAATATTTTTATAAAACTGACAACATTTTACAGTAAAATGTATTTACAAAAATATACATAAATGGTATTATTAGTTTAAGAAGTAATTTACATTAATTTACATTTGGAGGTGAAAAAGAAATTTACTGGATATTCTTTTCTTATGAAAGTTTGCTTTATATGTTATCTTATTAAATTACTCTCGTTCACAACTATGTATTTCAGCAATGTGTTTTCTATTTTCAGGAGATTTTCTACAATTCAGTCAGAAAGTATTTTATTATTTCCGTAACAGAAAAAATTTTACATCCCATATGAATCTAATTAATAAATTTACTATAAAAATGGATCGGTTTTACCCGAGGCAGCATTACTATAATTTTATGTAAATAATTATTGTAGGTGTATTTGGTTTACCATTTTTACCGGGTATGGTCTATTGGGATTTTAATTTTGCTGTTTTCAAGTGAGAATTCTTCTAGGTAAGGAGGTGAAGTCAAATGTTCTCGGAATATGACACAGGATAAGTAATGTACCGTAAAATGAAGCAACCGTCAGAAGCATGAAAAGGAGTGATTGCTAAAAAGATTTTTTAAGTATTACACAGGCAAATAATAACAAGTAAAATAAAATTTTAGGAGGTTTATAGTATGATTAGATTAAATAAGAAGGCTTTGGCATTATTTTTTGCAATTACAATGAGTTTTACAAGCATATTTGCAGGATCTGCATACGCGGCTACAGACTACTGGCAAAATTGGACCGATGGCGGTGGAACAGTAAACGCTACCAATGGATCAGGCGGTAATTTTAGTGTTTCGTGGACAAATTGCGGAAATTTTGTCGTAGGTAAAGGCTGGAATACCGGATCGGCATCCAGGGTGGCAAACTACAATGCCGGTGCATTTTCACCGTCAGGCAATGGATATTTGACTTTCTACGGGTGGACGAGAAATTCCCTCATAGAATATTATGTTGTTGATTCCTGGGGTACATACAGGCCTACTGGTACGTATAAGGGTACAGTGAGCAGCGATGGAGGTACATATGACATATATACAACCATGCGTTACAACGCACCTTCTATTGACGGAACTCAAACTTTCCAGCAGTTCTGGAGTGTCAGGCAGTCAAAGAGAGCAACCGGAAGCAATGTCCAAATCAATTTTGCCAACCATGTTAACGCCTGGAGAGGTAAGGGAATGAATCTGGGGAGCAGTTGGGCTTACCAGGCATTATGCGTAGAGGGATATCAGAGCAGCGGATATGCTAATGTAACGGTATGGTAACAGTTTAGTTTCAACAAGGACCGACGGGAACATGTACGTTTCCGAGTATTGAAAAGGCCTGCCGGTTTCACAGCCGGCAGCCTTAAATAAAAAAAAGCATTGGGAAGCATGTCACAGTCTACAATATTTCCTATCGGTTTAAAGGAGAGATATCATGAGAAAAGTATTTATTTTCCTTATATTAACGGTAATGATCGTTATCAGCGCTTGTTCGCAGGAAGAGCCGGATAGCTTTGTATTAGTCAAAGGCGGGACTTTTATGAATACAAAGTCAAATTACTATGAAAAAAATGTGACCATATCAGACTTTTATATTGGCAAATATGAGGTGTCTCAAAAAGAATGGACTGAGGTAATGGGAAGTAATCCGTCACAATTCAAAGCTGATGATTTGCCGGTAGAAATGGTAAGCTGGTATGACTGTATGGAATACTGCAATAAAAGGAGTATTAAAGAAGGTTTGCAGCAGTACTACAATATAGATAAGAATAAAATAGATCCGAATAATAAGAGTGAAAACGATGACATAAAATGGACGGTAACCATCAATCCGGGAGCCAATGGTTACCGGCTGCCGACAGAGGCTGAGTGGGAATATGCCGCGGATGGAGGTCAGATGAGTAAGAGCTATACCTACAGCGGAAGCGATGATGAAGAAGATGTGGCATGGTATTGGAGAAACGCGGGAATTAAACATCTTACAGGGGATTGGAGCTGGCCTGCAATAGAAAACAACAAAAATAAGACAAAATCTATCGGCGCCAAGAAAGCCAATGAGTTAGGTCTTTATGATATGTCGGGCAATGTAAGGGAATGGTGCTGGGATTGGTATGGAGAAACAGAGGACAACAGCGGTTCTCTACGGGTCTGGAAGGGCGGCGGTTGGCTCGGGGACGTCAAATGCTGCGAGTCATCTTACCGGGGGAAGTTCGAGGCCAATGGAAGGGGGGCCGATCATGGCTTTCGTGTGTGCAGGGGAGAGGTTTGAAGCAGAGGTGAACCCTGGTTTCCAAAAAAAACTTCCAAAAAGACAGGGGCATTGATATAATATTCATGTTGTACCATATTATTCAGTCCGGAGGAAGATGAATTGAAGAAAAGTAAAAAACTTTTAACACTTATTGTTGTTTTTTGTTTTACAATAAGCTGTTTTTCACCCATTCATTCGTATGCTCAGACAAGTACGGTTACTTCAGATAAGGCACCTGCAAAAAGCAAGGCCGCAACCATAAAAAATACAAAAGATACCGAAAATACAAAAGATACAAAAAATACAGAAAATAAAGAAGATATAAAAAATGCAGAAGCTGCGGCAGCCGGAAAAGATAGTAAGAAAGCAGATGAAACACCTGAAATAAAAGGAACTGGCAATTCAAAGGCTGTAAGCCCGGAAGTAAAGACGACTACACCTCCGGGAATAGAAGTGAAAGACAAGAATGAAAATGAAGAGGATTTATGGTACAGAAAGCAGAATCCAATGAAAAAAGAGCACCAGAAGCTGCTCTGGGATTATTGCAAAAAAAGAAAGGTAAACTATATAGATATGCTTGCACTTATTTATACAGAGAGTAATTTCGACGAAAAGTGCTCTACCGGCAAGTATTTCGGGTATTTTCAGATAAGCAAGGGGAATTGTGCAAATCTTGCGGCAAAGCTGAAAACCAAAAATAAACCTCTTGACGGCGCCATAAATATAAACTGGGGTACAGCCATGTACAGCTGGATACTGGCAGATAAGCGTGTAAAGGACGCTGCCGAGAACAAGAAGCGTGATGTGGCGTTGTCCATATATCAGAGGGGAACCGGAGGGTATGACAAGTACGGCATCAGCACAAGTTTTCTTAAGACATATTATAAAAAGAGGAATAAAGTCCTGGAGTGGTATGAGGAAAAGAAATAGGACTGTATAATGCTTTTTATGGCTTTATTTGTTGGCGGAAGGAAATTCATGGAAAGAATAGCTTGATTCGTAACTAAAATGAGACAGGTCGTCCCCCGGACTGCCGGTCTCATTTTTAATAAAAGGGGCCAGGATGGAAATACAGATATATTTGGTTATGGTAGTGTTAGGAGCATATTTGATTAAAAGCCTGACAGGTTTTGGCAATACACTGATAATTAATTCACTTCTGTCAATAGTCAGGGAAAACAGGTTTATTACCCCTGTCGATTTGCTGTTGGGTCTGCCTGCGAATATCTATATGGCGTGGAAAGACAGAAAAGCCATAGACATAAAAATTGTTGCTCCTTTGTCAATAATGGTGCTTGCGGGAAATATTCCAGGCATATTACTGCTCAATATGGGCGGAGACAGGCAGTTGAAAAGCATTATGGGAGTTGTGCTTGTTATACTGGCAATTGAAATGTATACCAGAAAGCCTCGGCTATCTGAAGCACAAGGAAATAAAGCAAACGGTTCTGCTGTTTATATAATTGGAATAATTTCAGGCGTCTTAATGGGGTTGTTTGGAATCGGTGCGCTTCTGGCTGCTTATATAGGAAGGCAGAGCGGCAGCAGAAGTAATTACAGGGGTAATTTATGCTTTGTATTTGTAATTGACAATCTGTTCAGATTTGTAATGTACTGTTTCAACGGTCTGATTAACCTCAAGATTCTGGCTGTGAGTTTTTATTTGCTGCCGGCGGTGGTAATCGGAATGTTTTTTGGCAGGAAGATCGATTCCCAAATAAGCGATAAGACTGTAAAAAATTCCGTTATTGCTCTGTTATTTATTTCAGGTATAGTCTATATTGTAAAAAACCGGTTTGGGATAATATAACCACACAATATACGTATATTGTATATGGGAGATTCACGGTATGGCAGCCAATGATTTCCGGCCATAAT